>JAGLDW010001029.1 GCA_023145395.1 Lentisphaeria bacterium
ACAAGAGCGGCATCGGCATGAACCTCGCCGAGAACCTCTCCCGCGATTACCCGCAGGTCGTCCCCGAGGTGTTCAGCAACGAGTCCAAGGAGCGCTGGGCCACCGACTTCAAGATCCTGCTCCAACGTCGAGACGTTGCGCTGCCCCGCGAACGCGAGTTGGTCAGCCAGATCCACTCCATCAAGCGCCGCGTGCTGCCCTCGGGCAAGGTTGCCTTCGACGTGGAACGTAACTCGCGAGACCACGCCGACTGGTTTTGGGCCATCGCGCTCGCCTGCCAGAAAGAGCGTGGGCCCGGCCCCAAGACCGGAACCGAGATCTGCATGCGAGTGATAGGGTAGCTGCGGGAAATGTTTTGACTATTGTGACGTCTTGAAGGAAAAATTAATGGCTGCGCCTCTAATAAATAGACGGGACGGTGCGAAAACATATGCGTTTTGCTCTTCACGACCTGCATCCAGACCAATTCGAGGCTTTCGTAGTGTCTATCTGCCACGAGATCCTTGGATCTGGAGTCCAGGAATTTGCCACCGGACCGGATGGCGGACGGGACGCAAAGTTCGTTGGAACAGCGCAGGCATTCCCCAGCACCGCGTCACCATTGCAGGGAACAACCATTATTCAGGCCAAGCACACCATTGATGCGGTAGGGAAGTTCTCAGACTTAGATTTCAGCGGGACCGCGAAAACCTCCACCCTTTCCGAAGAAATACCCCGTGTTGCGAAACTGCGATCACAGAGCAAGATAGACAATTACCTTCTATTTTCGAATCGCCGTCTGGGCGCACTCGCCAACGAGTCTATCATCGGCCGCATTCGACAAGAGACGGATGTTCCCACGGTCCACCTCTTCGGTGTCGAGGCTATCGAGCGATACGTGAAGCGATATCCGTACCTTTCTCACGCGATCAGCGCCTTTGAGTACGATCTCCCCCTCAGAGCATCTCCTGATGATCTTGCAGAGGTCATCACAGCCATCGCCAAAGCCCAACCTGAACTCGAGTGGCCAAAATCCAGCTCCACCAGTTCCCTTGATCGGGTTGCCTTCAAGAAGAAGAACGAACTCAACGGCCTCAGCGAAGAGTACGCCCGACTTATCACACGCAATTACCTGAAGCACTTTACCGTGGTCGAGAAATTCCTCGCGGATCCCCTTAACACCCAGACTTACTCATCGTATCGCGACGCCGCAGACGAGTTCGCAAGCAAGCTTGCGGCCCACCGTCAAGACTTCGACAACTACGACAAACTTCTCGACCATCTGCTCTCCCTGCTAATTGAGCGGGATGGCGATCTTCGCTCGCACAAGCGCCTAACCCGTATCGTTTTCTATTTCATGTACTGGACCTGCGACATCGGCACAACGGAAGAGGAAGCCCATGCTGCGGCCGACTAAACACATGGACCCGGACAGGAGCGTGCTCGCGCTTGCCGCTTTGCTCCTCAAGAGGTTGAGGAAAGCACGAATAGAGGAGTACTCCTCGTTGCGCCGAACTGCCGTCGACAAGATGCCGGATGGGGATACCCTTTTTCCGAGCGCTCTCTCTTTGCTCTATCTGTTGGGTTTGGTCGAGTATCGCTCGCGCTCCGATGCCTTCGAGTACGTTGGGCCATGAAACTCTCACGGCTATACAGCAATCGGAACGACGCCTTTCCCCCGATCACGTTCAATACCGGACTCAATGTCGTCCTTGCGGAAATTCGCGATCCGGCGAACCTTGACCGAGACACTCACAACCTCGGCAAAACCACGCTCGCACACCTGATCGACTTCTGCCTATTAAAAAGGCGGCATAAGGATTTCTTTCTCTTTAAGCACGAGGCGCTGTTCGAAGACTTCGTCTTCTTTCTTGAGTTGCGGCTCGACAATGCTCGCTATGTCACGATCCGTCGTCCAGTCTCAGAAGCAACGAAGATCTCTTTTCGTTACACTTCGGAGCCGCTCGAAAACCTTTCGGAACTTCCCGAAGAGGAATGGGATCACTGGAGGGTTCCATTTGATAAGTCGAAGGAGTTGCTGGAGGCGCAACTCGACTTTTCTGTGGCGACGAACTGGCCGTACAGAAAGTCGCTTGGCTACGCTCTTCGACTACAGGACGACTACCGCGATGTCTTTCAACTTGGCAGGTTTGCCGGGGCACACGCCGACTGGAAGCCCTTCCTTGCTGAACTCGTTGGGCTTGATGGTGGCCTGGTCAATGCCGCCTACGAACTTGCCACCGAGGCTGAATCGGTTGGACGATCCATCTCGGAAATTGAGCCTCAACTCGCGGGGCTAGCCGACTCTCCAGACCGCCTAGAAGGCATGATTTTGCTGCGAAGTCGCGAGGTCGAGGATCTTGCACGAAGGCTGGAGAATTTCGACTTCAAGGTTCCGGACGAAACAATTTCTGAGAGCCTGGTTAACGAGATCGAGGCATCGATCTCGGCACTCAATGAGCGCCGATACCACCTCCGAATGTCGATGGAAGCGATACGACAGACGCTCGGGGAGACGATCCGTTTCGATCTTGCCAATGTCGAGCGAGTGTTTTCCGACGCGCAGATATACTTCGGGGATCAGCTGAAGCACGACTACACTGACCTTCTCGGGTTTCTTACGAGTATTTCCAAAGAGCGAGCGGAGCTGCTTGAAGAGGAAAAGGTCGAGATTTCTTCGGAGTTGACGGAGATCGAGAGCTCTCTCGGTTCTCTGAATTCGCGGCGCATTGACGCATTAGCTGCGTTGCGTGAAGCAGAGTCGCTCGCCAAGTATCGCAAGCACACCGAGGCCCTGGTCGATTTGAAAGCCACGTTGTCGATTTTGGAACGACAACGTGACCAGATGGATCGACTTACCGAGTTGCGACATAAACTGAGTGACTTGCAGCAGAGACGAGCAGATGCTGTGCAGGCCGTAGAGTCAAATATCAAGGCATCTACAAGAACAGAAGGTGTCTACCGGCGTGTTCGGCTGGATTTCGGAGAGGTCATCAAATCAGTCCTGGATCGCGCTGCGGTCTTGTCGTGCAGCCTCAACAACGAGGGGAATATCGAGTTTCGTTCAGAAATCCTCAACGAGTCTGGGACGGCAACGAGCGAGGACGATGGCCACACCTACAAGAAGCTGTTGTGCATCGCATTCGATGTTGCCGTTTTTTCCACGTATCTAGAGCATAAGTTTCTGCACTTCGTATTCCATGACGGTGCCTTTGAAAGCCTGGATGACAGGAAGAAGTTCTGCCTTCTTGCCGAACTGCGGAAGCGGTGTGACTCTGGGTTGCAGCAAATCATCACGGTCATCGATTCGGATCTGCCCGTGGATGCGGATGGCAATCGTTTGAACTTCTCTCCGGAAGAGATAGTGCGCCTCCTTCACGATCAAGGTGAGGATGGTCGTCTGTTCCGATTGTCCGCTTGGTAGATACAACCTTGCTATTCGTGTCCCCGCCCTCGGCCTGAAGGGCTTTGCCTCTCTGAACCAAACCCAGGGAGGCGACCATGAAGCGCTGGTACGAGAGCAAGACGATCTGGCTGGGCCTGGCAACTATCGCGACTGCCCTGATGTCGGCGGTGGCCGACGGTGCCGGGTGGCAGGAAGCGGTGATCGCCGCCATCGGCGCGGTGAACATCTTCATCCGCACCCAGACCGACAAGCCGATCGCCAAGTAGTGTCCCCGTTCGCAGCTCCCACGGCTTTGCCTCATCGGAGGTGAGGTGCGTGGCCTCACTGCCTTGTCGGAGAGGGAGTGCCTCCTCCGGTGATGGTCACGCATCGCGCCTCCACCATTTTCCGGGAGGAGAGCCCATGGAGCGCACGGTCAAGGTCTTTCTCATTCCAGCCTCTCGAATCCCGGGCGGACCGCCCGAGCCGGCGCGCGAGTTCACGGTAGAGGCGGGCAGCATCGACGGCCTTCACGATGCGGCTCATGCCAAGTTGATCGACGAGGGGTATCGGGTTCGCTCGGTGTCCTTCGGCCCCAAAGGGCTCGTGGCCTACGTGGAGGAATCCAAGTGAGCGAGGTCGCTGCCGCACATCAGGCTGACGCGAGGTTGCAGACCATCCTCAAGGCGGTAGTCGTCGGAGCCCGTGCCCAGGACCCGTCCAGCCGTCCCGGCGGTGAGGATTTGTCGGGAGCGTTCACCGCCGCGGGCGCCATCGAGCCGCCCTACGATCCCGAGGCCCTGTGCCTCCTGATGGAGCATTCCAACTCCCTGCGGCAGAACGTCGACGCCTATGCCACCAACATCGACGGCTTCGGACATCGCTTCGAGCCTGCCATCGACTTCGACGCGGACGATGCGGACGAGCGTGTGGCTGACACCATCTACCTTGAGCGGCTGGCCACCCGAGAAAAGGGCGAGCTGGACGCGGAGGCCTCCTTGCAGCCGACCGATGAGGATGTCGGCGCGCGCAAACGAGAGCTGCAACAGCTCGCCAGAATCGAGCGGGCGCGGCTGGAATCCTTCTTCGACTTCTGCTGCTTCGACCACTCCTTCGTGGATTTGCGCAGGCGCACGCGCCAGGACCTGGAGGTCACGGGCAACGCCTTCTGGGAGGTGCTACGCGACGGCCGAGGCGAGATCGCCAGGTTGGTTTACGTGCCGTCCTACTCGGTTCGGCTCATGCCCCTGGACACGGCGCCGGTGGAGGTTGATGACCGCATCCGCATCTCTCCGGTGACTTTCGAGCAGGTCTCGTCCCGCCGCAGGCTGCGTCGCTTCGTGCAGATCCAGGGAACAGAGCGAGTCTACTTCAAATCGCGAGGCGACCCGCGGGTAGTATCCCGCAAGACCGGCCGCGTCTTCGACGACATCGAAGCCTTGCTGGATGCGAACTCGGACGATGGACCGGCCTCGGAGCTGGTCCACTTCGCCGTCCACTCGCCGCGCTCGCCCTACGGGGTGCCGCGTTGGGTGGGGACGCTGCTGGCGGTGCTCGGCTCCCGGCAGATGGAGGAAGTGAACTACCTCTACTTTGAGAACAAGAGCGTACCGCCGCTGGCGCTGCTTATCTCGGGCGGACGATTGTCCGAGTCCTCGGTGCCGCGCATCGAGCGCTTCATCGAGGAGAACCTCAAGGGTAAGACCAACTTCCACAAGATACTGATCCTCGAGGCCGAGGCAGGCGGTAACTGTTCAGCCCTGGAAAAAAGGCGATCATTCCGAGGCATTAAAAATGACGATCGACAGTCGAATCTGAGTGTGATCTACCTGAGTCGTGGACGCTGTCTCCAAAATCGACCCG
>JAGLDW010000103.1 GCA_023145395.1 Lentisphaeria bacterium
CCGCTTCGTTGCTCGTCGGTTACAGACCCACGGGTCTGCTCCCTCCTCGTGTCTTGCGTCTGACCATCCGCTGCTCTCGCCAAAATGTAAAGTTATTTCCGTGCCGACCCTAAGTCGCCTACCGCAGTCCCGTCGGCTCGAATGTGCCGTCGGCGCGAACCCAGAAAAAACGACCCTGTGTCCCGAAGGGAAGTTTGATCTGCTTGCCGAAAAGTGTGACAATGGCCTCTTGGTCTTCATGGAAGCTGACGGTGCGCACCAGCGCCATATCATCCGTGCCGACGCCGCTCCAGGCTATGCTGTCGGCATTCAGCAGCGAGTACTCCCCACCTAGATCGTAGTTCAGCACGCGCCCCCGGCGGAGGAAATCGTTGAACGCGAGTATCTCATTGTAGCCCTGCTGTAGATCCAGGACGTTCAGGATGAACGGTCCCATCTCGGCACGTTCCAGGGAACTGAAGTCCGCCGTGAACGTTGTTCCGGGCCGATTGGGCGCGAAAACGGCAATGGTTTCGGCGCCGCGTAGCAGCATGTGTATCGCCAGTTCCCTATATCCGTGGGGCGATGCGATCTTGTAGCCGCGTTTCGCCTGCTTCGGGGCATTGCGGTTGCTCCACACATAACCGACCCACGGCACCAGTATTTCGTCCGGCTTCAAGACGCGCGCGCAGCTCGAGAAATGCTCGATGCAGTAATAGAAAACGTTCCAGTCCATTTTGCGCTGATCCCTGGCCGCGCCGCGCCAGCCGGGAATGTAGTAGCAGCGCGGTTGGGCGACATTGAACCCGCTCCCGTTCCAGCCGTAGGCCGGATACTTCCCGGGCACAGGCGGTTCGCGACGGATGGGATGGGCAAAGAAATTGCCTGTGGCCACGTCGGGGAAGACGGACCGAACCGGGTCAACGAAGCCGACCCGCTGCGCATGGGCGCGCGCCGCATCCACAACCGCGCTGTATTGCTGTGGTGTGCTGAGAGCCGCAATGCCGAAACGCTTCGCGCAGCGTCCGCATTTCTGAGCTTCCGCGAGTGCCATCTGGAGGCGCTCCTCGTTTTCGGCGCCGTTGCGCAGGTAGGCGCCCGATTCAAAGTCCAGCCACATACTGGTGGGCCTGATGCCATTCCGCTTCAGGATCTCGCAGACGGAGACTGCACTTTCTCCATGTTTGGCAACGGCGGGGTTGTGATACATCCAGGAGGGGCAGGTGAAGTCACGGTTGGGCTCCATTTCGTCCACAGTCGCGTGCGACGGGCGCGCGGGCGGCAGATGGTCGCAGCCTGTTCCGCTCGGCGGTGTCCGGAAGGCGCGCTGCACCCAGCCCTGCGAAAGAATGACAAGCGGGACTCCATGGTCGCTGAAGTACGTGAGTTTGGCCATGGCCTTGCGCGTTTGCTCGGTGTTGCTAACTTCGCGGAAGAGCGGGCTGACGCCACGCTCGATCCATGCCTGCCAATGGTCTGGCGTGGTGCCAGTATCCGCCCAGACTAGGATAGGCCAACGATCACCGCGAGGATGAGTGAGTTTTGGGATATACCGTTGTACGGCTGCCAGGTCGCGCTTGTCTTCCGCAGTCTGTTCCGGTGAGCGCTCCGCAGGGAAAGAGGTCAGGTGCTGCTTCTTGATCGGGCCACCGCGACTGCCGGACGGCACAGATTCCGCCCCCCGCGCTCCTGTGGCAAGCGCCCCTGCGACCATAGCCACCAGTAAGATCCCATGGCTTCCGATGCCAAAGCTGCCCATCCTTTTCTCCCGTGCGTGTGTTTCGGTATTTGGGGATCACTTCGACAAGACAAGACCAAGGTACCATTGCGGCATTGAGGATGCGAGGAATTGGCAGAGAGCATTGGTCTCGCAGACTCGCTGAGAGCCACCACTTCACGCCCTCGCATCCATTTCTCATATGCCCCGCCCCGCGGCATGTGTCCCATCGCGCCTGCCGCTGTGCTGCTTGTTGGCGACGAGCCTCAGAATCGGCGCTCGAACCGGAAGATTGCGGCTGAGGCATCGGCTGCCTGGAACCCTCTTCACGACGTTCCCACGGCAGGTGTTGCTCACACGAAGACAGCGCTATTCAACGGCCATCAGGACCAGCGCCCAGTCATTGCCGTTGCCGACACTGCCGGGTGGATCAAACTCACGAATTGGCGCCTCCGATCCGCTGGGGACATTTCCCATAAACGGTTTCCGTTCGGTGAACTCACTGTCTTCAACCCGCCACTTGCCATTGCGTGGGTTGAACCAGAACGCATTCATCAGCGGAGCTGGCAGGCGGTTCATTTTTAGGCGAATAGTGCGGCCGTTGGCACTGTACACCATGGCGTAATCGCCTTTGCGCCCACATGTCGCCTGGAGCCGGTCCGATACAGTTCCCGCTGAACCGCCCTGGTCTTCCTCATCACCATCAATCAGGGACTGTTCTGCAAGTCTTCATTTGGTTCCCTTCTTCACGATCGCGGCGACCCAGCCTCCCTTGTACGGCGCGGAAACCGTCACCACACCGCCGCCCTGGATGGTCTTCTTCATGAGGCGATATCCCCCAGCGGCCGACGACCGGGTGCGCACGCCCAAGGACACACTGATCCAAGTCACCTCGAGGGTGCCTGTTGCGGCGGACAGATCAAGCCCCACGGACCCGCCATTCGTGAAATAAAGCGCGTAGCTTTCACCGGGTTTCGCTGCCAGGTAGGCCTCGTTGCTCGTGTGGTTCGAGAGCAGATTCATCTGCGGCGTGATGTCCCAGAGCTTGATCACATCCTCCAGGATGCGCGCCGCCTTGATGCTTGCCTTGGCAAAGTCGTTGAGCCCGTTGCCGGCGTCCGGACGGTGGAACCGCGCGCTGGCGGAACCCCCAAGGATATTGCGCCAGAATCGCTCAACACCGTCCTCGGGTCCGCCCGTCCCAAAGGTGCGGTACCCGCTGCCATATATCTTGGTGTGATTGCAGGGGCGCGGATGCGTGCGATTCATTTGCTGCAATAGCCATTGCAGCGCTTTCCAGTGTGCCTCATCGTAGTTCCGGCTATTCACCTGTGATATATCGGCAAACATATAGTGCTCGGCATCGTTGAAGAGGATCGGGGTATGCTTTGCCTTTTCGGCCTCGAACGCATCGTCGAACATGTCGGTCGTGCAGACTGTCACGCCCTTCTCGGCGGCCTTGGCCTGGATGAACTCAATCCAGTACTGCCCCCACTGGGCCGGGGTGGACGTCTCGTTGTCCATGCAGTAGAGAACATGCCCGTAGTCCAGGCTGTAGGACAACATCTTGGCGACGAATGCCTCCTGGCGCTTCCGAATGAGATCGAGCTTCTTGCTATACCGCGGCATGCCCTTTATCGAGTGGAAGAAGGGCTGCAAGTCCCGACTGGAATGCTGGGGGTACTCAGCGGAAAAGCCGGTTTGCTCGTAGGTGTAGTTCACGTTGTTCTTCGGATTCCAGGGGCTGATATCCCAGTGCCCTGTCGAATAGTCGAAGCGGTCCCAAACCTCGATTTGCATGATGATGTCCCGCTCTTCGCACCACTTCAAGCAGTTGGCGAAACGGGCCCAGTAATCCGTGTTCCATTCGTCAAGATCGAACGTCCCGTCGTCGCGTCTGGCGTGCGGCTTCAGATCCGGTCCTTCCCGTTGGCTCATCGTGCAGCGGACATAGTTGCCGCCAACGTGAGCGATCTCGTCAAGGTGTTGTTCGAGGTCGTCCAGCAGGAAGATGTGGTCCGTCTCGCTCCCACCCAGCAGCAGCACGGGTTTGCCCTTGTATTGCCAGTAGCGGGGGTTGGCCTTGTATGGTCGGATTCTGTCAGCATTTGGCATGGTCCACTCTCCACGTTCGACCTTCACCTTGTCCGCAGCCACTACACTGGACACTCCGAGGAAGACAATACAACAGACCACAGACACGCTGAGTAACGCCTCAGTTACGTGGGGA
>JAGLDW010001030.1 GCA_023145395.1 Lentisphaeria bacterium
CGTGTGCTGTGTCTTTCGCGGGCAGGTCGTGTGCTGTGTCTTTCGCGGGCAGATCGTGTGCTGTGTCTTTCGCGGGCAGGTCTATGGCGTCGCGATCGGATGCCTCTTCATGATGCCAAAGATCGGATATTTTTCCGTCGAGGGGACGTATTGATAAGATATCGTGGGCTTGATCAACACCTAAGCCAGTATCTGACAGTTCTGTAGTGGCATCGGTGGGAGATCTATGGATAAAGCGACTGCGCACACAGCCACCCAAGATCGATGCCCCAAAGAGAGTGGTGGCGAGGAAGACGAGGGTAAGGCTTGACTTAGGCATATGACGCACCCCTTCCTTGAGAGGATGCCATGTGCCCCCCCGACAGCGCAATGAGTTCCAAACGGGCCAACCTTGGGTGAGTTCCAAACGGGCCAACCTTGGGTTCAGAGAAGCGGGAACAGCCCCTCTGAACCGTTACGTTCCAGGGTCCAGGATCCCGCACCCAGGTTAGTGTCTGAGTCTCGAGCGGCCCAAGGTCTTCTTCCGCGAGGACGGCGCGCTCCCCGCGACGGCGACGCTGCGATTGTCGGCACCGCCTATGCTTGGCGCGCACGATGCCACGGCAGCGTTTGTGAGCGACATCGCAAGGATACTGGGTTGGGTATTCTCTATCGATGAGGCAACGGGACCGGCAAAAATTGTTGCCGTTGATCAGCCGTTCGCACTACTCTCCCTCGGTGGCAACACGTAGGAACGGGGCTATGCGACCTAAGATGGACGTTTGCTTGTTGTTGCTCGCCCTCGGGACCGTCTATGGCGCGCCAGCAGCCGCCGCTGGAAAACCAATCGCTGCTGTTTTTCCAATCGAAGTCCGCCGAGTGCGCATCAGCGCGGCCGATCGTGAGACGCTCGGGGAGACGCTCGGGGCAAAGCTAACGGGGAGGGGAGGCTATCTGGTCATCCCCAAAGATCAGCTACAAGAGAAGCTGCGCCGGCAGAAGAAACGCAGCTACAAGCGCTGCTACGCGAAAAGCTGTCAGATCGCGATCGGTCAGGAGCTCGCCGCGCAGAAGGCCATCTCCACGCGGATCACCCGCATCGGCCGGAGGTGTCAGGTGATCATCAAGGTCTGGGATCTGAAGAAGTCGGCGGCCGAGAGAGCGGCAACCAGCACGGGACGCTGCTCGGCGGCTTCGCTGCTCGGGTTGATCGAGGCCGCCACGACGAAGCTGCTGCGCGACAGCAGCAGTGGATGGGCACCGCGTCCAGAACAACGTTGCTCGTGGGGCAAGGTGGCCGTCGGCAAGCACTGTTGTTGGCCAGGCCAAGACTGGGGCGCTAGCACCGGCCGCTGCATTGGCAAACCCGCGCGCTGCCCGAGGGGCATGAAGCGCGGCGCGCGCGACTGCTTGTTCCCGAGCAAGGCCGGCGAGGTCTGGCTACCGCTACCCAGGGGAACCTTCGAGATGGGCAACAAGGCAAGAAAGGACGAACGCCCCGTGCGTCGCGTCACCCTCAAGCCCTTTGCAATGCTAAAGACGGAGGTCACCGTCGCTCAGTACCGAGCGTGCGTGAAGGCTGGCAAATGTACCAAGCCCACTCCCTCCGTCGGCGATCGCGCGGACTACAATTGGAGCAACGGCAGGGGCGATAAGCACCCCATCAACGGCGTTCTAAGAAAGCAGGCGAAGGCGTTCTGCGCCTGGGTTGGCGGGAGGTTGCCCAGCGAAGCGGAGTGGGAGTATGCGGCGCGTAGCGGCGGCAAGCGGCAGCTCTACCCTTGGGGCAACGAGAAAGCCTCGTGCCGACGTGCAGTGGTCTTCGGACAGGACCGCGGCGGATGCGATCGGGGTACGACGTGGCCAGTATGCAGTAAGCCCGGCGGGAACAGCGCGCAAGGCCTTTGCGACCTGGTAGGGAACGTCAGCGAGTGGGTGGCGGATTGCTGGCAGGCCGACTACGTAGGCGCGCCAAAGGACAACGCGCCGCGCAAGACGTGCAGGGGCAAACACGAAGCCCTGAGCATCGTCCACCGTGGAGGGACGTGGGCCACCGGGAGCTCGTTCCTCTATCAGGCAACACGGCGAGAAAGTGGCGCCCCGTGGTACGCGGATAAGGGGCACGGGATCCGCTGTGCCCGCGACCTTTGAGCGGGAGAGTTGTCTTGAAGATCTGGAGCGCGCTCGCATTCGCACTTTTCACCTTCGTCTTCGTGCTGACCCCGAGAGCGGCGCTGGCCAAGCCCACCGCGGCCGTCTTCCCCATCCAAAAACCCCGCGGCGTACGACTGAGTGCCGCCACGCTCGATACGCTATGGGAAACGCTAACCGCAAAGCTGACGACGGCGGGAGCCTATTTGATTGTGCCCACGACACGGCTGAAGCGAAAGCTGCGAGCACAGGTCAAGCGCAGCTACAAGCGTTGCTATAGGAGGAGTTGTCAGATCGCGATCGGCAGAGAGCTCGCGGCACAGAAGGCGATCTCCACGCGGATAAGCCGTATCGGACGAGTCTGTCTGGTGATCATCAAGGTCTGGGACGTGCGCAAGGCCACGGCAGAGAGAGCAGCGACGGCAAAGGGCAAGTGCTCACCGACGGCGTTGCTCTCCGCTGTCGAGTCAGCAGCCGCACAGGTCGGTGGCGCTGCGGAGGCGACCGGCAAGAGCTGTGGGCGGGGTATGGAGCCCGTCGCCGGCCATTGCTGCTGGCCCGGGCAGGATTGGGGAACGAGCAGTGGGCGATGCGTCGGCACGCCGAAGTGTCCCAAGGGGTTCGTGAGAGCCGGCGCTCTAGCCTGCCGGCCTGGCTGTCGGAAGAAGGGCCGGCTGCTGACTGGCGGGCGCTGTTGCTGGCCCGGGCAACGTTGGGGCGCGAAGGTGAAGCACTGTGTCGGCAAACCAGCGCGCTGCCCCCGGGGCCTCGAGCCGAACGGCGTCTCGTGTGTGATATCGCCAAAGCGCGGCAAGGCCGGGACACGTTGGGTGCCTCTTGCCGCAGGTAGCTTCCAGATGGGTTCCGACAGCGGTCTCTACGAAAACACACCATCGCGTCGCGTCACCTTGAAGGCTTTCGCGATGCTGAAGACGGAGGTAACCGTCGGCCAGTACCGAGCCTGCGTCAGGGCTGGTAGCTGCAGCACCTATCAGATCGAAGGCAGGGACGCCCGATCACCCCATGACGTCGATTCGAGTAGGTGGAAGTACACCAAGGACAAGGGGTGCAACTGGCGCGGCGGGCGGCCCGACAACCACCCCATGAACTGCGTGAGCTGGAAGCAGGCCCAGGCGTTTTGCCGGTGGATAGGCGGTCGCCTGCCCAGCGAGACGGAGTGGGAATACGCGGCGCGCAGCGGCGGTGGGGCCGGCCCCTATCCTTGGGGTGACGAGGCGATGAGCTGTCATCGCGCTAACAAGCACCGCTGCGGGCACACGACGACCGAGTCCGTCTGCAGCAAGCCAGCGGGAAACAGCGAGCAGGGAGTATGCGATTTGATGGGAAACGTCGGCGAGTGGATCGCCGACTGCTATCAGTTCGGCTACCATGGAGCCCCCACGAACAACGTGCCGCGAACGCGCTGCACGGGCAAATTCTCCTCCCGGCGCGTCACGCGCGGGGGCAACATGAACCATCCAACCTATGGACTTGAGGCGTCTTGGCGTAGCAGCATGGAGCCAACAAACCGCTCTCCACGGTCCGGTTTCCGTTGCACCAAAGTGCGGTAGCTACGACGGCACGGGCATCGACGATAAGAAAAGGAGTGCGCCAGGACAAGCTTGGGGAGGTCTAGAAGCACCCACGTTCGTGTCCAAGCCAAGGCTCCTGTCCACGCGAAGACCAAGAGCAACCTTGGGGCTGTCCCTAGCACCCATGAACCAAATGCTTGCAAAAGCTTTCGCCGATGCTAACCTCAAAGCATGGTTGCTGTGACCCATCGAATCGATGATCAACTCAAGCGTGAACTCGATGCGTTCTGCGAGGCGCATGGCTTGAAGCAACAGGCCGTTGTTCAAGAGGCCCTAGCGACCTGGCTCG
>JAGLDW010001031.1 GCA_023145395.1 Lentisphaeria bacterium
CGGCGGCTGGTTCCTGACCGACGACTTCTCCAATCCGTACAAATTCCGAATTCCCGACGGCACCATGTTGCTTACCGTCGACTTCACCACCTACGATGAAGACGACTTCAACACTCCGGCCAACCTGCCGACTAGCTTCCAACTCAGCTCCACCGGCGACGAGGTCTGGTTGTTCTCTGCGGACACCCAAAGTAACCTTACGGGGCATGTCCATGGGTTTGAGTTCGGAGCCGCACAAAACGGGGTATCGTTTGGTCGGCACATAACGACGATCGGCGAAGAACACTTCCCGGCCCAGTCGGCACTCTCGCTTGGGGCGACCAACGCCGAGCCCAAAGTCGGGCCGATCGTAATTTCCGAAATCATGTACCATCCCGCCGACCTCGAAGGAACCAACAACGTTCGCGACGAATATATCGAACTCACCAACATTTCCGACGGAAGCATCGATCTCTACGACTCCACCTATACCTGGCGGATACGTAATGCTGTGGACTACGACTTTCCGCAAGGCACATCGATCCCATCGGGAAGCCGCATCCTCGTGGTGGGCTTCGACCCGCTCGACACCGTCACGCTCGCGGCCTTCCGCGCGGCCTATGGAGTGAGTCCCAGCGTTCCTGTATTTGGTCCATGGTCCGGCACGCTCAATAACGGGGGCGAAGAAATTGAGCTCAAATGGCCCGACACCCCGAATCTCGACGGAAGTGTCCCGTATCTTCTCGCCGAAGAGGTCGGTTATGAAGCGGTCGCACCGTGGCCGTCATCCACCCATGGAACCAACCAAAGCCTCCGACGCGTGGACAACACCTTATATGGCGACGACCCCGCCAACTGGCAGGCGGCCTCACCAAGTCCGGGTACGGCTACTCCGACTCCGGACATCGACCCTCCAGCACCGAACCCGGCCTCCTTTTCTTTAGCTCCGAGTGCGATCAGCGACACAGAGATCAGCATGACGGCAACCACAGGTTCGGATGTCAGAAGAAACCACCCTATCGAGTATCTCTTTACCGAGACCTCCGGCAATCCGGGCGGCACCAGCAGTGCATGGCAGACGAGTCCGTCCTATACGGATGCCGGTCTAACGGTGTCCACGCAGTATACCTACACGGTGACTCTGCGGGACAGTTTGGGCAATACAGGCACGGCTTCTACTCCGGCCAACGCTATAGCTATTGGTGCTCCGACGCCCAATCCGGCCTCCTTTGCGGTAGCTCCAGCCGCCGATAGCCCGACAGCCATCAGTATGACCGCGACAACCGGTTCGGATCCAGACGGCCCGGTCAAATATCTCTTTACCGAGACAAGTGGTAATCCGGGCGGCACCAGCAGTGCATGGCAGACGAGTCCATCCTATACGAATACCGGCCTGACCCCCTCCTTGCAATACACCTACACGGTGACGATGCGTGACAGCTTGGGCAATACAGGTGTGGCTTCTGCCCCGGCCAGTGCAACAACCCCGGCAGGACCCGCAGTGTTTTACAGTCAATCCCTCGATACAAATCCGGGATGGACGACCGAGGGACTATGGAGCT
>JAGLDW010001032.1 GCA_023145395.1 Lentisphaeria bacterium
AGGAGGTGTTCTAGGATTTCTTCGTCGGTGATGTTGTGAGGCCAGGCGTAGGCATCGAGGACGGCTTTGTCGAGCGTTTTGTGCGCGAGGTCTAGCCAGGTGGGGCGCTGGTTGTAGAGGTTGGTGAGGGTTCGTTTCTTCAGCTCGGCTTCAGTTGCGCCCTCGGGATTCAGCCAGCGATTGCGTTTCTCGACGAGGTCTTTGGCAGCAGCGGCGATGGCACGAACGCGTGGATCGTCGGTTGGCTCGTTGCCTGGAGGCCACGGGAAAGGGAAGGTTTCGAAGCAGGTGGTTGGCGTGTAGCGGAAGCCACTCTCTACCTCGCGAAGCTGGGTTCCTTGTCGTCGTGTCCACAGCTCGTGGACCTTGGAGTGGAGGACGCCGAAGAAGAAGTCGTCTTCACGGGCGAACACAACTGTAGCGTCATTCGCAAGCGCTTCTCGTCCAAGCCACGCAAAGACCCTGTGCTTGGCGTGCCTCGGTGTAGCAATGTAGCGCTCCATCACTTCGAGTGCCGCTCTCATCCCAGATCTGGGCTCGGCGTACTGCCACCACTTCTCCGCATATGCTCTCCGCCTGTTCTTGATGCGCACTGGGTAGACATGTTCGCGCACGTACTCGAAGGGTTGCTCGTACTGGCTAGCTTCCTGAATCCCCATGAGTGCGAAGTCAATCGTAAGCATTCCCCGGTGGCCGCGTGTGATGTCTGCCGCACCGTACACAGGTCGAACGACATCCGTGTTCGGCCGTCCATTCGGATTACCTTGGGCCTCACACATCCTTGCTGCCACACGTGCAGATACATCAAATCGTCCATGAGGGGAGGGTCCTATGAAGGCTATAGCGGAGTTCTCTTGGAGGGGGCGAACTACTGTCAAGTCGAGATCAGAAGTGAGATCCGCGTTTATCGAGTCAGCGCCGAAGCCATCGAGCTGACGCTGTTTCTCGGCACCGTTGTCGAAGCCAACCATTGATACGTGTACTGCCGCGCCTTCGAGTATCCACTCACGGTCAGCCTGCGCCCAGAAGATGTCTCCGCTCTGTTTAATCAGCTCGAGAGCCCGGCGGTTCGCGCCCCCGCGGATTCCCTGGGTCGCCAGAAGTCCGGCCCGCCTAACATTGCCAGATTCGATCAGAGAACGGGCCTTCTCGAACCAGTAACAGCACAGATCCACTCCACTTGGGAGCCGAGTGCGGTAGGAGCGCCGCAGCGACTCCGTGTAGTTATCTCCGAGTTCCGCTCGCATCCTCTTGTCTCCCAAAAACGGAGGATTGCCAATGACAACATCGGCTTCCGGCCACTCCGGTTCGACAGGGTTACCTTCGTCATCAAACGCAAGAATGGCGTCCATCTGATGGATGTTGTCGAGTGCCTTCAAGATCGGCTCGGAGGGCTGGCCGAAGCCGTTTTCGCGCAGCCATTGGATGTAGCCGATCCAGATGGTGGCTTGGGCCAACTCGTGTGCGTATTCGTTGATCTCGATGCCGTAGAGCTGTTCAGGGCTGACTATGGGGAAGAACATGCCCAGTCCAAGGTTGGCTGACAACGCAATGACATCTTTCTCTAAGTCGAGAAGTTGCTTCAACGCGACGTAGAGGAAGTTCCCGCTGCCGCAAGCAGGATCAAGCACGCGCGTGTCAGCGATCTCATCGGCAAAGCCATGCAACAGCTTTTCAATCTTGCGGCGCAAGCGTGTCTTGGATCCTCCGGCTGTGTCTGCTGTGCGCCATTGCTTTGCCAGGTCTCCGGCCTGCTGCTTCACGTCTTTCCAGCGACGGCGTAGCGGCCGCATCAGCACCGGTTCGACGATCAACAGGATGTCATCCCGACTGGTGTAATGAGCGCCGAGCTGGGCGCGCTTGCCGGGGTCGAGCCCGCGCTCGAACAGCGTGCCAAAGATGGACGGTTCGATGCTCGACCAATCCAACCGTGCAACCCGAGCCAGGATTTCTAGGGCATCGCGATTGAGTGGCAACGATTCGGCAGAGTCAAAAATGCCGCCATTGAAGTGCGGAATGCGGTCGAGTCCGAAGAAACCGCCGTTGGACATGTGCCCGAACAGCTGTTGAAGCAGTTCGTCGAATTTGCTTGGGTTGTCTTTGGTACCATCGACAAGTTTCGTGAACAGATTCTCAGGCAATAGCCCTACGTCTTCGGCGAACAGGCAAAAGA
>JAGLDW010001033.1 GCA_023145395.1 Lentisphaeria bacterium
GCACCAAGCAGTACATCCGCTACGGATCCAGCCCCCGCGGCGCACAAGCCTTGATGCTGGGCGGCAAGGTGCGCGCGCTTTTGGACGGTCGCTTCGCCTTGTCCCGAGAAGACATGGACGCCGTGGCCCATCAGGCCCTCAGGCACCGCATGGTGCTCAATTTCGAAGGCGAGGCCGCCGGCATGAACACCGACGACCTGGTGGACGAAATCATCAAAAAAACCAAGTAGCGCAAGACAACTCAATCGCTTCGAGGAGGGGCCTCATGCGCGCACGCTATTGGCTGGTGGTCTGCCTGTTCACCCTGCTGTCCGCCTGCGGAGGAGAATCCGCTCATGACGACGGCGGAACGGACGCTAACACCCAGGACGGGGGAGACGCAGTCCCTGACGGAGGCGACACGCTGCCAGACGGGGGCGACTACACGCCGATCGAGGGTCTCTTTGTTCACGCCAGCGCCGGGCAGGACCTGCCCGAAAATGGCACCATGGATCTGCCTTTCAAAAGCATCGCCTACGCCATCGAGCAAGCGACGGCCCCGAACATCATCCACGTGGCGGCAGGCAGCTACGAGGAATCCATCGAGCTCAAAAACCGCGTATCGCTACTGGGCGGCTATCACGCCCAAAACTGGTCTGACCGCGACAACCGAGCATGGGACGATCCCGATCACCGCACCGCCATTCTGGCCACAAGCGGCATCGGCATCGTGGTGGGCACAGGCGTGGGCGAAGACACCCTCTTGGACGGGTTTTACGTTGAAGGAGGCATCGAAACCCACGACCACCACTCCCACGGCATGTACATCTATGACGGGGCCAGCCCGGTGATCCGCAACAACAAGATCCACGGGGGCCATGGGGACACCTATTCCAGCGGAATCAGCACCTTCTCCGACGCCGCGCCAGCCATCCTTCGAAATGTCGTCCTGGGTGGAGACGCCCCTTACTCCTATGCACTCCGACTCGGCGAAACGACATCCCTGGTCGCCAACAACCTGCTCCTGGGCCAATCAGGCACCGAAGAATCTTACGGAGTGCTGGTCAACAACGCCTCGCCCGTGATCGTCAACAACACGATCGACGGCGGATCGGCGACCACGGCCTACGGGCTTTTCTTGTTTGTCGTCGCCGCGCCGGAAATCCGCAACAACATCGTCTTCGCCGACGGCGCGACCCGGGGTTACGGCATCTACGAGGCGACCATGACCGCCGACGCCGCCGAGGTCCACAACAACAACTTCTTTGCCTGCACCACGGCGCTCTACCACGACTGGGGCGGGACCCCCACGGACATCACCGACATCGCCGACCTGGAGGCCCTGACCGACACAAACGCCTCCGGCAACAAAGCCGTCGATCCCCGCTTCCTGTCCCCGACCGACCGGCACCTGCAAGAGTCATCCCCCAC
>JAGLDW010001034.1 GCA_023145395.1 Lentisphaeria bacterium
TGTGCCTGTTGGGGAGTCCGGCAGCAAGTCCAGCTTCAGCTCTCCCCCCGCCATCGGCTCAAACCATGGGCCCTCCTTCCATTTGGCGCTGATTCCGTTGAACACGCCCTGGTCCGGCCGGATCCGATAGCGGAGCGTGCCGGCTTCGGAGGTCACGGTGAGCAGAGTCGCCTTCCCCTCTCGCTGGACCGAGGCGACCAAGCCGTCCGGGGTGGCTGGCAGGCTGCCCTGCCCCGGCAAGGGAAATGTCGGTCGGGCTGGCCGCGTGTTGGTGGTGAAAGGGCGGCGATTTCGCTGGTGGAAAGCAATGGATTCGAGATACAGGCGACGCTTCTCTTTGGCGGGACCGACACTCATCGAAACGCCCAGGAAGCGGGCGGGGAAGCGAATCAACGGTCGCAGCGCCCGGGGCACCACGCCGTGCAGGAGCACCCAGTGGGAATTGTGCACGGAGCCCAAGTCCACGAGGATGTCGCGTCCGTCACTGTCCTCCAGGTGTGCAGTGACCTGTGGGTGCCGCTCCTTCATCCGGTCAAAATCCGCGTACAACCACATGCTCGCGGCGTCGAATGGTCCCGCAATGTGGATGGGGGTGGGCGGCTGTATGAACACGGTTGCGGCCCGTTCTTCGCTCATGTATTCCAGCTTTGCCGTTTGCGTGCGCCAGAGCGGGTGGTCCACCGACGCCTCAAGGGTTGCTTCAGCGCCCGCGCCAATCGTCCCATGCCAGCCGGCAAGGTTGTCGAAGGTTACTTGAGGGGTGGGCGCCTCCTTCCGGCCTGACCATTCCAGTTCGTAGGGTTGCGAGCCAGGCTTCGCGTCCGGGGGAAGGTCTGCCCGAATCGGAATGGGGTGCATGGACACTGTGTCCTGGACCAGGGCGCGCAGTCGCGACACATTCCCGGTGTCGAGGACACCGATTCGGACCTCGCTCACCACCAGCGGAGCGCTGTCCTGCCTGACAGCGGCCGGCAGCCCCGGCATGGCGTGCCTCAGTTCAAGTTTCACCGTGGCCCCGGGCGTCACGAGTCCGGTGAGGTCGAACAAGAACTCGGTGTCCCGTCCGGTTCCTCCCCAGTTGATGGGCTCTGCCTGTCCGAATAGGGTCATCCATTTGCCGGCCCGGGCGTCATACCAGGAGAAATGATAGTCCGTGTTCGGCGGGTCGAACCAGGGAAGTTTGTTGAGCAGGCGTCGTTTCAGCGGGGATTCATTCAGCGGGACACCGTCCACCAGCACTTGGAGAACATAGTTGCATCCCCCGCCAGCCCGGGCATATGCATGCAGGGCGAGCATGGGACATTGGCCCGTGGCGAGGACGGGAATCTTGATCTGTCGGGACCAGGCGTTCCCAGCATCGATTTCCAGGGGCTCGCCCTGGACCACGGTGACATGGGCAAGGTCAGGAACCGACGGCTGCTCCCCGGCCAGCAGAACCGGTAGCCACGCGAGACACAACAAAGCGATGCGAAGTGTAGTTGCCATCTTTGACCTCTTTCGGATGATTCAGACAACTGCTATACACCTGTAAACAACCATACCCAAAGGACGTGGCATGGATTGACCCCCTATGGATCGGCGATCCGTTCGCTAAAGCGTCACTACCACTGCCGCGTAAACGCGGGA
>JAGLDW010001035.1 GCA_023145395.1 Lentisphaeria bacterium
GCACGTCGGGACGGTTGGTGGCCGCAACAACGATGACCCCGCTGTTGGCCTCGAATCCATCCATCTCCACAAGGAGTGCGTTCAGCGTTTGTTCACGCTCGTCGTGTCCTCCCCCTATACCACTGAATCTGGAGCGTCCCACGGCGTCAATCTCGTCGATGAAAACGATGCACGGTGCATGGCGCTTTCCCTCCTCGAACATGTCGCGGACCCGACTGGCGCCAACCCCGACGAACATCTCGACGAAATCCGAACCGCTGATGGAGAAGAAGGGGACTTCGGCTTCGCCGGCAATGGCCCGGGCCAGCAACGTTTTTCCGGTGCCCGGAGGGCCCATCATCAGTACGCCCTTGGGAATCCGGCCCCCGAGTCTCTGGAACTTCTTCGGGTCCTTCAGATACTCGACGATTTCCTCCATCTCCTCCTTGGCCTCTGTGATCCCGCAAACGTCGTCGAAGGTAACCCGTTCCTGGTTTGGGGTGGTCATGCGCGCCCGGCTCTTGCCGAACTGCATGGCGCCGCGTCCAGCCATCTTCAGCTGTCTTGAGAAGAGGTAGTAGACGATGCCGACGAGGAGAAGGAGTGGAAGCACAGAGACCAGTATGGTGCTGAGCATGGTCGATTGCGGCTCCGCAGTGCGCACGTCGCAGTAGGAACGGACCATGTTGTCAAGGGTTTCCGAGTAGACCACGTCCACCGTGAAAGGGAGATCGTCTCTGTCGTCATGCTCTGGTTTGTATTTTCCCTGCAGTTTGTCCACGCCAGAAGGAGTGCGCACAACGGTCACTTCCTTGATCGCGCCACTTTCCAGCAACGTCTCGAATGCGGACTGGCTGAGTTCCTTGGTCCTGGCATCTCCCGGATGTCGGAGAAAATAGAGTGCCGCAGGCATTCCAAAGAGAATTACCACCCAGAACAGAAGCGTGCGCACGGGCGGCCGTGGTAGACGCTCGCTTCCCCGGTTGTCATCTTTCTGCGGTTCTTTTGGTTCAGTTGACATGGTTCGTCCAGAGTTTCAGGTTTGATGCCGTCGGATGGCAGATGTTTGTTGGCACGCGCGCCCGCCCGATAACGTAGGGCATGGCTTTTCCATACACATGGTGCCACGAGACAGGGGAAAAATGCAAATGAAGCCGGTCTCGGCAGGCTCTGGATCTCCAGGAGGTGCAGCGATTTCTAGCTGGCGAACATCTTGGAGAGGAGAATGGCAAGCAGGACTATGACGGCAAGTCCGAGGAGCCCGAGAACCCCCCACATCACGTAGATGCCCCGGCTATTCACTCCCCGTTCGAATCGCCCCGAGTCGGCTCGTATCTCGCCTCGGAGGTTTTTCATCCCACCAACGGGAAGTTCTCCGCTATCCGTATTCTGCAGATCGACGACTGTTTGTGTTGCCGACCCATCAAGGCGCGAGCTATCACAGTCGTAGAGCATCTCGATGCTGCCGACCTGTAGAATGTCTCCATTGGCGAGTGGGTGCGAGTCGCCCCCCTTGATCTTGGTCCCATTCAGTCTGGTTCCGTTCGTGCTGCCTTCGTCCTGCGCCACGTAGCTGCCATCATCCATCAACACGAGAGTGCAATGGAGCCCGCTGATGGTTACGTCGGGAATGGGAACGTCCCGATCCTCTGTCCGACCAATCGTGTGCTCAGTCCGGGTGAGTTCGAAGACCTGCCCCCGAAGTTGCTCGGAAAGCACGATGAGCTTGGGAATGTCTGGCATGATTCCTGGGAATCCTTATGACTCTGTCCGTCGAACCGTCTTGGTCCTAGATTCATGTCCCACACATTGCATTTCGCATGGGGACGCACACTATCCTACCACATCTCTGTCTCTAATCTAAGCTGCGAACACATGCATTTCAACAGCAATGTTTCGCCCGAGTTCAGCAAACCGATTGTGGATTCTCCGTCACCACAGTTCCTAGCGGTAAAATCCCTGCATCATTGGGGCTGGGTCTGAGTTTTTTTCGGCAGCTTCTCCAGAGCAATGGCCTCGGGAGTCGAGCCTTTTCCTTCCGCGAACGCAGTATGTTGCTTCTTGAGATCCTGCCAAGTGGACAATGCATCCTCCTGTCGATCGAGGGCAGAAAAGATCTGGACGGCGAGGAACATTCCCTTGGGACCGTACACGGGATCCTCACCCATCAGAAAGCACCCGACAGCGTACCGAAGCGCCTGGTGCAGTTTCTTCTCGGCGAAAAGGATCTCTCCCATCACCCAGCGGGCTCGATTCATCACGGTCGTGTCGTTGCCCTCATGGGCAAGACAGGCTTCCATGACCCGCACCGCTTGGTCATTTTTCTTTTGCAGGTAGTAGACCTCGCCGAGCAGCGACTGCACTTCCTGCGGGGCCGGGGCGGCGTCGCGGGAAAATGTGAGTCGTCCTTCTCTGAGCTTCTTGAGCAGTGCGTTGAGGCTTTTTTCCGCTTCGATTGTCTTGTTCTGGGCGGTCAGAATACTGGCAAGTCTCAACGATGCCCGGTAGACGACGAATCCCTGTTCCCAGTCGAGTAGCATGCGAGCGATTCTTTCACTGTCCTGATACTGGTTTCTTGCGTAGAACACTTCGTCCAGCCGGAACAGAAGCTCGGCGGAAAACTGGGGGCGGTCAGAGGCTGGAAGTGCGAGGAGGTTGGCGAATATCGCCAGTGCTTTCTCCGTTTCCTGTGTCTCAAGAAGTGCCGCTGCCAAGTAGAACTTCGCCTTGTGGGCTATCCCTGCTCCATCCTTCTCCGCCAGTGCCAGTTTCTCGTTCTTGATTGCGTCCTTGTATTTTTCCTGCTGATAGCAAAGGTAGCCGAGGAAGTAGTAGAGCCGTGCTCTTCCCTTTGTGCCAGGGGTGGCAAGCAGCTTCTGTATCATCTTCTCCGCTTCGCCGTATTTCTCGCTCCGTGCGTACAACTCGGCCAAATGCTGCATGGAGGCTGTCATCTCTTCGGCGCTGCCCGGGAAATCGCTCAGAACCCGTGAGAAATCGGCGGCTGCCTCATCCTGCTTCCCTGCGAGGAGAGCGGCCTCTCCCGCGCGGAACAGAAAATAGGCTTTCCGGTCGATGCGCTTGTCTGCGGAGAGCTGCCTGTAGACAACTGCCGCCTCGCCATGTCGATTGACCTTCTCGAGGCACTCGGCCAGCTGGAGGTTGGCTGGTTGGTAGAACTCCCAGTCGGCTGCGGCGCAATTGAGCGCGCTGCGGAAGGATGCGCTGGCGTTGGCGAAGTCGCCGAGTCCGAAGAGGCCTTGGCCGCAGTAGTAGTGAACAGTGGCCAACTCGAGTGCGTTGGGATAGTTCTCCGTGAATGCCTTGGCGCATTTCACAGCCTCTTTGAGCTTGTCCAGGCGCAGAAGACACACCACTTTCTCGAACTCGGCCATCCGTCCATATTCGACAGGCACATTGGTCGCTTCAGCCATGGTGGTGAACACGGTCAGGGCGTCGGTGTACGCGTCGGTGCCCACAAGCGACACTCCATAGATGTAGTTCAATTCATAGTCTGTGTCAGCGCCATGTTTCTTGCGCCATGCCGCGCCAAGCTCGGCGCTCTTCGCGTGCTTTCCCAACTGGAAGTAGGCCCACGCGCGCCGCTTGGCGGCCTCGCGCACAAAAAGACCCGACGGGTAGTCGAGAAGAAGAGTGTCGTAGAGCGTGATCGCTTCCTGGATCTTTCCTTTGGAGAAGCGTATTTCCGCCAATCGGTAGAGCGCCTCGCGTCGGAGCCCTTCGGGCACGCTCTTCTTGGCGCAGAGCCTAGTGAAGTTTTTCGCAGCGTCCGCGTAGCGGTTCTCGTACATGTGTCCAGCCGCAATGGCGTATGCGGCATAGGGTCTGAACTCGTGCTTGTCGTCGAACGAGAGGTCGGCGATTCGGGCGTACGTGCGGAGCGCCAAGTCTGGCTTCCCCTGCTTCGCCTGGCATTGCGCGAGGAAATAGACGGCCTGTTCGGCCACTTCGCCATTTTCGTGGAGAAGCAGGTGCTTGAAGCAGGCTTCCGCCACATTGTAGCGTTCCTGGCTGTAGAGAATCTCACCCTTCCATAGAAAGAGCTCGGCAGCGCGTTTCGCATCAGGCCAAAGTTCCTGGTACTGGTTTATGGCGCTGAGTGTATCCCCCGTCTTTCCCTGTTGCCGCAGGCATCGGATGAGCCGGAACATGGCATGGGGTGCGTACTGATTCTTCGGGTATTTGCGGACGAACTCGCGGTATCCCTCTTCGGCGAGATCGTAGAATCCCCGTCGATAGTTTCCGTCGGCGAACTGAATTTGCTCTTCGGGGGAGTGCAGGTCATCCACCATCGGCTTGTCGATCTGGGCCCGCAGCCGGAGGGCAGGAACCAGTGCGACAAGAAGAAGTGCAGTGGTGTTGAGGAAGAGGCGTTTCTTCGAGAATATCCGGTCCATACGCGCTCCAATGCTCCCTACTACTCTGTATCGACGGGCGGCAGAGTTGCGAATGCGACATTCCAGATATCGACTTTTCGGCAGATGTCCAGGACGCCCACCACATGTTCGTGGTCTGTGTGGCGGTCGGCCCGGATGATGACGGGCTGCCCTGTGAAATCGTCGGCGATCTGCGCAAGTAGAGCCTCGAGCTTCTGCCGACTCATCTCGATGCTGTTGATATAGATGCGCCCCTTCTCGTCGAGGTTGATGATCACCTCTCCTGCATCGTGCTGTTTGCTGTGCAAGCCCGAGTCCGCAGTTGGCACGGTGATGCCCACCTTGGTTTCCCACTTCGCGTACAGCGTGGCCGCCATGAAGTAGATGAGCAGCAGAAACATGATATCGATCATCGGGGCCATCTGGAACCCCGTCTGCTGTGTCTGAATGCGCTTTTTGAAATCCATGGTGTCAGCTCCTGCGGCTGCTGTCAGATCTGTTGTGTCAGCGCTTGGCCATATACTTGCGGAGAACGCGTCCGCACGCGCTTTCGAGACCACCGATCAAGGAACTGACCCGTCCTCGGAAAAGGGCGAAGAGGACCATTGCAGCAATACCCACCAAAAGACCTCCAGCGGTTGTGTACATGGCCTTGGAGACACCAGCAGCCAGCGCGGACTGCTTGTCGACCATGCTTGTTCCCGACTGCATGCCGCTGAAGGCCTGAACCATTCCCAGGACGGTGCCGAGCAGTCCGACCATGGGTGCAATGATAGCCACGTCCATGAGGTACTGGATTCGCTGCCAGAGAATGCCTGCCTGCCTTGCCCCCTCGTCTTCCACGACGTCGCGCACCACGAGATAGTCCGCGTTGTTTGTGGAGATCATCTGCTCGACGGCCGCGCCGATGATCTTGGCGGCGGCGGAGTCATTGTCGGCGCAGATAGCCTGGAGCGCGGAGGCATCGCCCTCCTGGGCAGCGTTTTCAGCCTCCTGGATGAATGCGGCGGGGAAGAGGTTGGAGCGGCGCAGGGTGAGAAGGAAGAGGAGCACGAGGAACACCCCCACGATGGAGAGTGCCAGGATGACCCACATCGAGGCACCGCCGTAGTCCATGATGTCCGCGAGACTGAGAACCTGCGTTGTCACCCCCTCCGCTTCTTCGGCGGCGAGTACGCTGAGAGGTTGGAGAGCGATCCACACCCATGTGGCCATGGCGATTTGTTTTGCGCGATCAGACATCAATAGTCTCCTCGTTGTGAGCTTTCCAGATCTGTCCCTGGCGGACCAACTCGTGGAATTATGGCGCTTCTTTTTCCGATGTGTGTCTCTTGAGTCTGGACGATTCAACCATACGGATCAGGCTAGGCACAAGATTGGCAACAATACACCCGCAGTGCGGGGGAGACAAACGACACTTGCGGGTATTTGCCTCCGGTCCAATTCACATTTTGAGTCACAGCGATCCCATGGACGTGGAGCGCTGGAGGAGTGGTTGGAGCAAAAGCGATGCGAACGGTGTGTCGCAGGCTCTGCGACACTAGTGTTGAAGGAGGCGGGTTTCCGCAGCGGAAAGGCGTCTCCATTCTCCCGATGCCAGATCTTGGAGTCGCAACGGTCCAATCGCCACGCGGAGAAGGCGGCGCACTTCGAGCCCGACCGTCTTGCACAGTCTGCGTATTTCGCGCTTTCTTCCTTGTGTGAGTGTGATCTTGAGCTGTGCAAGCGTTCCGTCGTTCTCGACGATCTCGACCGTCTCGGGCTTGAGGAAGTCGCCGTCATTCCAGACACCGCTCCTCATTTCCGCGAGCGTGGACCGGTCCGCGTCCCCCTTGCACCACACAACATACTGTTTTAGGACTTCGTTCGAGGGATGTGCGAGTCTCTGTGCGAAATCCCCGTCGTTGGTGAGCAGCAGCAGACCTTCGCTGTCACGGTCCAGGCGCCCGATGGTGAAGAGTCTTCCCAAGGAACGTGGGAGCAGTTCCAGGACGAGTCTGCTGGCATGCTGATCTTTGGCGGAGCATGTGTAGCCAGTGGGTTTGTTGAGCACGATATAGGTGGGCGCATCCATCTTCACCAGATCCCCCCGGTAGAGAATCACATCCGTCTGTGGATCGATGGTGCAGGCGGGAGTGCGGACGGTGTGTCCGTTCACTTGAACCAGTCCGTCGCGGATGTGTGTCTCGCAGGCGCGGCGGGAATCGACTCCGCCCTTGGCCAGAAATCGTGCGAGCCTCATTCCTCCTTGGCCGGGCGCATCCGACTCCCGTAGTGTGTCCGTCTGGTTCAAGAGGTCTTGGTGTCCAGGATGGCGCGGATGTGCTTGGCCAGGTCAACCATGCGATAGGGCTTCTGGAGGAAACCGGCGGCGCCGGCTTCCAAAACGTCGCGGACATCGTTTTCCGAAACGTAGCCGCTGCACAGAAGGACGCGGACTTCCGGGTCGGTTTCGCGCAAGCGGAAGAAGGTCTGATGGCCATCAAGCTTGGGCATGATCATGTCCAGCATGACGAGATCGATCGAGCCGGGATTCCCCTGGTAGATCTCGATGGCGTCCAGCCCGTTCTCCGCGAGAACAACGGAGTAGCCCAGATCTTGCAGCATATCGATGATGACATCCCAGATCATATCCTCGTCATCCACCAGGAGAATGGTCTCGGTGCCGAACAAAGCCGTGTCGCTAATGTGCGCATGGGCCTGCATCTGCTGGCGATCCGCTTGGAGCGGAAATGCCAGACAGGCAAGAGGTTTGTCGTCGTCTTCCTCCTGGAAGAAAATGTCGCCGGCATGCTGGAGCGTGGTTCCGTAGAACTGGAGGAGGATTATTTCCTCCTCCATGCTTCGCGTCTCGTCGGCGAGGAAGGTGTCCCAGAAGCCCCGCAGCCGTGTCTTGTCGAACATGATGTCCGCAGGACGGATCACGATGAGGGCGTAGCGTCCTGGAGCCATGCGGCTCTTGAGGATGCGGAGATCCGCCTCCGAAAACTCGGTTTCGCAGACTTCGACGACGACCTCCTTCACTCGCGCGCCGTGGCGGGCCACATACATGCTGAGGCCTTTCACACAGAGCGTCTGCAGTAGTGGGAGCACGCCCTCGATGATCATGTCGCCCCCGCCGAATTCCAGTTCGACCGTGCAGTTCAGAGGCAGAATTCTGGAACTGCGCTTCACCGCCTCTTCGAGGAGCGGCCGCAGGTCGATGGGTTCAAACTCGGCCACTGGCGTCAGCATGGGAGCGATTCCGCACGCCCAGGAGAGCCCGCGCCGGGCAAGGGAGTCGCTCGCTTCGAGGTACGCGGCGGCGCCCGGGTTGTCCTCGAGTTCTTCCTGTAGAAGGTCGTTGTAGGCACCGAGTCGGCTGCAGAGCGCCTCCATCGCGACGGCCAAACCGTTGCTGAATGCCAACAAGTCTCCCAGGCGTTCCTCGGAGGATAGTGTATTGTCTGTGCAGTCAAGGCTTGTCATGTTCATTAAAAACTCGCCTCCTTGCGATAGAAACAGCAGTTGTCAAGTGGTATTATAGGCACACGTCGCGGTTGAGGCAATACCGATCATGACAAGCGAAGGTCGATGTTTGCTGCCCACTGCTGCGGAACCAGTGTTCAAACCCATTCTGGAGAGCCAATACTCATGGACGCGTTTCTGTCGAAATTGGAAAGTATGCTGAGTGCGTCCGGGCGGCGCGTTTCCTCCTACACTACATCCTCTGCTATCGCGGGCGATTCCGCTCTTGCGATTCTGCGTGTCAACGGGCGGAAGTTGCTGTGCGTGGGCGCGAGTTCCGAGAATGCCTTGCTCCCCGCTTTCCAGGGCGAGGTCGTCGTGGGCGATGGCGGGGTGGTCAAATGCTGCCCGCTGACGCACGAGAATGCTGTCGCTTTGCGGGCGTCTGTGCCCTGGACCGCCCCGGTGTCGCTTCGGCACCGGCGGACGACGATTGGCTGCGGCGACCGTCTGGGCGTGGCCACTCCGGGGCATATCAGAGCCGTGCGCGAGTATGATGCGGCTCCCGTGCTGGCTCAACAGTCCATCCGCGAGCTTACTCTCACCGGGCGGACGTATGAAAATGTTGTGGACGATGTGACATTTCTGGTTCTCCAGGAAGGCTACACGGATGGCTACGGCGCGGACGGGGATCATCTGAAGACGTTGGTGGACATCGACACGGCCGTGGATGCCGGTATGGCCATGATCACTCTCGACCTCACGGAAAAGATGAACGCGGCTGCCGAAAAGTGGGGCGAGGCTCAAGTGTGCGAGGCGTTCGAAGCGCTAGGCGAGCGGGTGTGCAGCCGGATTATGGACACCTACGCGGACCAGGTGTTCGATGTCTGCGGGGAAGTCGTCACTATCGATGCTCTTGAGGCGAAACGCTGCGCGGTGATGTACCTGCGGGCGATGGACTTCAGCCGGGAGGCATACGATCTCTTGAAGAAGCGTCGCGGCGACGCATTCGACTTGGAGATCTCGATCGACGAGACGGAGGCGCCCACGCTTCCTGCCCATCATCTGTTCATCATTCGCGAGCTTCTCTACCGAGACATCATTGTCTCCTCCCTCGCACCCCGTTTCATTGGCGAGTTCCAAAAAGCCATCGACTACATTGGCGACCTGGCGGAGTTCGAACGGCAGTTCAGGGTGCACTGCGCCATCTCCCACGCGCATGGCGAGTACAAGATCTCCATTCATTCCGGTAGCGACAAGTTCAGCGCCTATCCCATCATCGGCAAACACACGAATTTGCGTGTCCACGTGAAGACTGCCGGCACGAGCTGGCTGGAGGCGGTGCGGGCCATCGCGGCAGCCGATCCGGATTTGTACAGACGGATGCACGCCATGGCTTTCGAGGTCCTCCCGGAGGCGCTCAAGCTCTATCACATCACCCCGGACCTCGGACGCATTCCAGTGCTGGAGACCGTTTCCGACGCCGATCTCCCCGGACTGATGGATCAGGATGATGCACGCCAGTTGGTTCATGTCACGTATGGGGGGCTGCTGGCGGACGAGAAGATCTCCTCGGCCTTCTTCGCGCGACTTGACGCCGACGAGGAAGTGTACTACGACTTTCTGGTGAAGCACTTTGTGCATCACCTTGAAGAGCTGGGGCTCAACCCCAAATCAGACTAGAAGACTCCATGCACGGCACTTCGACGCATGGTGTCATTGGAACTGTGCGCCTGTTGGCGCCGTCGCCCGGATGCCAGACAACCGTGAAGGGACTGTATCGCCATGGCCAGACTTGAGATTCTTGAAGGCCCCGACGCCGGACGCCCATACGAATTGGACAAGAGTGCGGGGCGGCTGGTCATTGGTCGCGGAGACGAGTGCAACATCCGCATCAACCAAGGCAGTATTTCACGGCAGCACGCTGCCCTGGAGTTTACGGGCGGCGCCTGGGTCATCGAGGATCTGAAGAGCCAGAACGGTGTGTTCATCGCGGACAAGCCCGTGAAGCGCGAAAAGCTGACTGAGCCCATTCAGATTCGGTTTGGCACGATCATGACTTCATTCGATCCAGAGGCGGGAGACCTGCGGCGTGCCATCACCTCCTCAGGTGGCGAGGACGAGGGCTACGACACTGGCGTTGCCGATGGGCGGGAGGACACGGTGGTTGAACTTGGTGATGAGATCGCCCCGCTGGGGGGCAAGGATCCCATGAGCGAGGAGGCGATCCAGGAGATTCGCGACTTGGGGAACGTCTACCAGCGCATCGAGGAGGAGTTTGGGAAAGTCATCGTCGGGCAGCGAGCCGTGCTCGAGGAGCTGCTGGTCGCCATCGCCGCGGGGGGGCATTGTCTGATGATTGGCCTTCCTGGATTGGCCAAGACATTGATGATCAGCACTCTGGGGCAGATCCTGCGCCTCAAGTTCAAGCGCATTCAGTTCACTCCCGACCTGATGCCGTCGGACATCATTGGCACGGACGTGCTGGA
>JAGLDW010001036.1 GCA_023145395.1 Lentisphaeria bacterium
TGCCAAGGGCTGACCCCGACGCCCCTCTATAATATACGCCACAACACATTGTAGTTCAATGTGTTACCACTAACTTAATGGCATTGCCCAGGCATGAGGAGATGATATGTCTGAAAGAATGATGAAGGAATGAAAGAAAGAAGACCGGTAGACGATGACGGAACACGATTTGGGACCCAGCTTCCTGAATCGTCAACCGTTATCGGCGTCGGCATCGTGAACCGAAAGAGACGGGAGCACATCTCAGAGTCGCTTCTGCGGATCCCGCCGTTCCATCCCTCGGAATGGCGACGCGAAAAAAAGACCTACGGAACGGATATGCGACCTGAAGCGTGCTGGTTGCACCAGACAGCCTGAAAAGGTACCTTATGGGTCTGCATACCGCACCGGGTGCGGAGCGATCCGGATCGTTCTTCCGGATTGCAGAGTGACACATCCCAACCCCACAACGGACCTCCACACAGACATGAGCTCAACACCTCTTCTCAAGCTGACATGCGGCGTCCAGCACTACGACTGGGGCATGACCGCCCGCGATGGCAACCCGCCTTTCATCGCCAAACTCCTTGGACAGACTGCCGAGCCGGACCAGCCCTTTGCCGAGCTGTGGATCGGCGGGCACGATGCGATGCAGTCCCAGGTCTCGACCGAGGGGGGAGACGTGGGAATCGCGACGTTCATCAAGGATCATCCGGAGAATGTACTCGGGGAGACGCTAGCCGGAGTGGGCATGCGGGAGCTTCCCTTTCTCCTGAAAGTTCTGAGTTGCGAGCGCGCGCTCTCCATCCAGGCCCATCCGGACCGCGAGACTGCCCAGCGCCTGCACGCGGAGAATCCGGTCGAGTTTCCCGATGCCAACCACAAACCGGAAATCGCCATCGCCATCACCCCGTTCCAGGCGCTGTCGCACTTTCGCCCGTATCAGGACATTGCCCAGGAACTGGAGCGTCTTGCAAGCCTGAGCGCCTTCTTCGCGGGGGTGGAGGATGTCAAATCCTTCTGGACCACACTCTTCGACGCACCCGAAAACGACCTTCAGGAGCTTCTGATCGACCTTCGCGAGGAGCTTTCCGCGCTCCCCGAGCGCACAGAGCAGGACGTCTGGTTCGTCCGCTTGTCGAAGGACTTTCCCGGCGACCGGGGCGCGCTGTGTGTCTACCTGCTCAACCTTGTCACGCTACAGCCTGGCGAAGCGCTTTTCCATGGCCCGAACGAGCCCCATTCCTATCTTGACGGCACGATCATCGAGTGCATGGCCAATAGCAACAACGTGGTGCGTGCCGGGCTGACGAAAAAGGCTGCGGACGCGGATCTGCTGGCCGAATTGCTCGCCTTCGCACCCCAGCCCCCCAACCTTGTAAAACCACAGTCCCTCGCCGACGGCGCGGTGATGCGGTACACAGTGCCGGCGGGCGAGTTTCTGGTGGATATCTGGCAGCCGAGCGCGGACAAGCCCCTCGAACAGAGTTCGGAGGACTGCGCATCCGCCCTGCTGGTGCTCGATGGCGCAGCCCGTCTGATCGAGCCGGACGGAACCACGCACGAGGCCGACGGCGGAAGCGCCTGGCTCTGGCCAGCCACTGTGACCAGCCTCCGCATGGAAACCACCGATGCAAACACCCGGATCGTGCGCGCCACGCCGAATCTGATCCCGTTCTGCCAGCAACTGGGCCTGCCCACACCCCAGCGAAAAACTGAGGATTCCGACTCGCTGGACCAATGGGAGACCATGGCCGCGGAGGCGGGTGGATCGGACTTCGGGGCGCTTTTCGAGAAGGGACTCAGCGCGCTCAAGACCGACTTCAACGTCGGCGACCGCATTGAGGGAGTCGTCACCTCCGTTGGCAAAAACACCGTCTTCGTCGATGTGGGCGGACGGGCGGACGGCGTGATCGACACATCGGAATTTCTGGATGAGGAAGGCAATGTCGCCGTCGCCGTCGGAGACCAGGTCAAGGCGTTCTGCGCCGCACGCGACGAGGATGGGGTTCGGCTCACCACCAAGATGACTGGCAAGGTGGCGGATGCCGGACTGCTCGAAGCCCACGAAAACAGCATCCCGGTCGAGGGACGCGTCGAGTCCGAGCGCAAGGGTGGATTCGAAGTCAAGATCGCCGGACAAAAAGCCTTCTGTCCCTACTCGCAGATCGACACGTTCAAACAGGACTCGCAGATCTACATCGGCGCCAAGTTCCCCTTCATCATCACCGAGTACTCGGCGAACGGACGCAACCTTGTTGTGAGTCGACGCCGACTCCTCGAACGCGAACAACTGGAGGAGAAAAAGCAGCTCCAGGAGGAATTGGCGGAGGGGGCTATACTGACGGGCACCGTCAGCCGCGTGCTTGATTTCGGCGCCTTTGTCAGCCTGGGCGGAGGCATCGACGGGCTGGTGCACGTGAGCGAACTGGGCTGGGGTCGGAATCTGAAGCCGGAGGAGATTGTGAACGTGGGACAGACGGTGGAAGTGACCGTTCTGACCATCGACTGGGAGAAGGACCGCATCTCGCTCAGCCTGCGTCGCGCCGAGGACGACCCCTGGACCAAGCTCGGGAACGATCCCGACTACATCGTCGGGCGCCGCTGTTCGGGCGTGGTCACCAAACTCATGCCCTTCGGCGCCTTCGTCGAGCTGGAACCCGGGCTTGAGGGGCTCATCCACATCTCCAAACTTGGCGCGGGCAGACGCCTGAACCATCCGAGCGAAGTCCTGGACGAGGGCGAGACCGTGGAGGTCACCATCGTCAATATCGACCACGAGCAGCGCCGGATCGCCCTCTCGCGGGAGGATACATCCTTCATGGACGACGGCGACGCACCCGTCGGGGGCGAGCAGTCGGGCGAACTTCGCGTTGGCGGAACCTACACGGGCATTGTCGAGAACATTCGTCCCTTCGGTGTCTTTGTGCGCCTTGCGGGAGACCGGACGGGGCTGCTTCACATCAGTCAGATCGAGTTGCGGGGATCCTCCAATCCGATGCGCGCGCTGCACGACATGTTCCCTCCGGAAAGCAAGCTGGAAGTGGTTCTGAAAGAAATCAAGGGAGACCGCCTCTCGCTCACGTTGCGCGAGACTCTGGACAAGGAATCCGAGAAAATCGACCCCACTATGCTTCAGGATTCGGATGGTGGCTCCCTCGGCTCCCTGGACGGTCTTTTTGGCAACCTGGAACTGTGAGCCAACCTGACGTCGAGTGACACCGCAGGCACCACAACCTTTTCCTGAACACGCCCGCAGACCAAACCACGGTGGCGGAGCTACGGCGTTCATGAACAATCCAGGCTAGGAGAACACGGAATGAAAGCGCTTGTGACCGGCGGAGCGGGATTCATCGGCAACTGGTTGTGCAGGGAGCTTCTGGCGAAGGGCGACGAGGTGCTGGTGCTCGACGACCTCTCCTCGGGACGCTACGAGAATCTGGAGGAGCTAGAGAGCGGTGGACGCCTGCGGCTGGTGGTTGACACGGTCAATGACCCCGCCATTGTCAACGAATGCGTCAAGGAAGTCGATATCGTCTTCCATTTGGCCTCGGCAGTCGGTGTGCGCATGATCATCGACCGGCCGGTCCACACCATCAAGAGCATCGTCGGCGGCACCGAGACCGTGTTGCAGGCCTGCGCGCGCTACCGCCGTCCCGTCGTCTTCACCTCCACATCCGAGGTCTACGGAAAAGGCGCGAAGATCCCCTTCTCCGAGGAGGATGACCGGGTCATGGGCGCGACCACTATGCGGCGCTGGAGCTACGCCACCGCCAAAGCGCTCGACGAGTTCCTTGCGCTGGCCTACTGGTACGAAGCGCGCCTGCCCATCGTCATCGCGCGACTGTTCAACACCGTGGGCCCTCGCCAGACAGGTCGTTACGGAATGGTCGTGCCCAGCCTCGTGCGCCAAGCGCTACGGGACGAACCGCTCACAGTCTACGGAGACGGGCAGCAGAGCCGGTGCTTCACACATGTCCAAGACGTGGTACGCTGTCTCGTCGCCCTCTCGGGCTGCAAGGACGCGCGCGGCGAGGTGGTCAACATCGGCAGCACGGAGGAAGTGACCATCCTCGAGCTTGCCCAGCGCATACGGACGCTGACGGGTAGCAAGTCGGACATCCTCATGGTGCCCTACAGCGAAGCCTATGGCGAGGGATTCGACGACATGCGCCGTCGCGTTCCCGCTCTGGAGAAAGCCGCGCGGCTCGTCGGCTACCAGCCCACACTGAGCCTTGACGACATTCTCAACGACGTCATCGCGCATGAACGCGAGAATGCCTGCTGACCTGATTGATTCACGCACCGGTCCTTTGGGCCCGTTGCGCTTCATCACTCAGGGTGCTGTGGGTGCTCTTCGGAGCACTTCCACAGGAATAGGAGGGACGAATATGAGTCCGGAAACCAATACCAGCGCCACCCGAAAACGTCGTGCAAGTTCGAGTGGAAAGCGCGGTGTCGCCACCCATGAAGACCGCAAGCTGATGGCACAGAACCTGGAGCACACACCGCGTGTGCTCGGATTCGGCAACTGGATTGGTTTCCTTGTCGCCGGTCCGGGAAGTACCACCAGCATCCTTGTTCTGATCCTGCTGATGGTGTCCATGTGGCCTGGGCTTGGCGTGGTTGACTGCGTTTTGGACTGGACCGCCTTCCCGATGACCCAACAAGAGGTCCAAGGAAAGGTCACATCCAAGACCGCGACGGGATGGTCGATCAATGAACGTGAGCAGTACGTTTTCGAGTTCGAGTTCACCGTTGACGGGGAGACGTGGGACAGCTGGTCCTACTCGTGTCGGTCGAGCGCCAAGACGGGAAGCTCCGTGACCGTGCAGTATCTTCCCGCCAGGGTGACGGTGGCCCGCATCAAGGGCATGTCGTACAGCCAGCTCCCAGGCGTTGTCGTCCTGATTGGCTTGATCATTCTCTCCCTCTGCTGCATCTTCGCCATCCGTGGCTATGTGAAAGGATGTCGCTGGGTGCGCCTAATGCAACGCGGCGAGGCGATCTGGCTGACGCTGAAGAGTAAGAAGGCAACCAACACGAGTATCAATGACCAGAGGGTGTATATCCTCACTTTCGAGTATGAGGACTCGACGGGGCGCCCCCAGACGCATGTTGTGATGAACTACAAGAACCCGGAACTGGGCGGACAGCGCAAGACACACCTTGCGCTCTGCGATTCGGCTGTGCCCAGCCGCTGCTGTCTGGTGACTCAACTGCCGCTGAACGTGACACTATCGACTCCGGGACAGTGGGACTCGCCCACGGGCAAGACCTGGCGCACCATCATCGTCCGCCTTGTCATTCTGGTCGCGCTGCTGACCACACTGGGATTTCTGTGGAAATGAGTTGCCGCCATTTGCTGGCGCCCGGAAACCACGTCCTAAGGATGGTGCGCGTGCACGCAGATGTGGAGCTGCCGAACTTCAGAGACTGGCAACTGAATATGGCACGTGGACTCCGGCGGAGTGATGCAGCCATTCGGAGTTCGCATCGCGGCGGCTCACGGGCCGTGAGCCCTCCAGAAAGACACGGGTGCTGTGGATCCACGCAGTGGCGGGACTGTCTTCGCGAGCATCGGCTCTCCATAACGTCCGGAGGCCACAACGAAATCCAAAATGTGAGTTGGAAGGTTGGAGGGTGTATGGTAGGCCTTAGCCCTTACGCCAGCATACCATCGTGCCGAGCACGGAGAGACCAATAAGATGCCCGACAAAACTGCATACGACACGCAGGTTCTTCTTTCCCTCCCACCGACAAGCGCGGCCAACGCGTCGGCACTCGAGGGAATGGCGCCGCCAGCATTCTTCGCGACCTGCGACCCTGAGGGAGCCAGGCTCGGCTCCGGAGGCGGAACTGCGCACCTGCTGGTGGAGGCTTGGCGGGCGACGGCGGATGGCAATTCGTTCCGGGACTGGCTGCGCGGCTCTCGGAAGCTGGTTGTCCATGCGGGAGGGGAAAGCCGCCGACTGCCCGCCTACGCCGCCGTGGGCAAAACATTTGCGCCCGCACCGGTTTGGCGTTGGTCACTGGGACAGAACCTGGGACAGAATCTTCTCGATCTGCAACTTCCCCTTCTGCGCACCATGCTTGATCAGGCGCCCAGCACGCACAGAGTGGCGGTGACCAGCGGAGACGTGCTGCTCCACGCCGACTGTCCGACCGCCGACATTCCAGACGCAGACGTGGTCTGTTTCGGCCTGTGGGCGCCCATTGACCAGGCAAGTCGGCACGGTGTGTTCTTTTGTCCGCGCCAGAGACCGGGAGAAATGCGAAAGTTTCTCCAGAAACCAAGTGTGGAACGCATCCGCGAACTCAGTCGCGACGACCTTTTTCTCATCGACACCGGCTTCTGGCTCCTCAGCGAAAAGGCTGTCATGGCGCTGATGAAGCGCTGCGGGTGGCAAGACGGGACAGAGCAATTCTCCGATCCGACGGCGCACCACTACGAACTGTATGGCGAGTTCGGGCTGGGGCTCGGCACGGAACCATCGGTCCAAGACCCCGGTGTGAAGGAACTGACCTGCGCCGTGGTGGCCATCCCCGACGGGCAGTTCCATCATCTGGGCAGCAGCCGCGAGCTTATATCGACCACGTCGCGGCTGCAAAATCTGGTCATCGACCAGGAGCGCGGCTACGCGGCCGCCACCAAACCCCACCCGGATATGTTTACACTGAATGCACGGATCGAGACCCCTTTGGAGAAGACCAACCACACACTATGGATCGAGAACAGTCATGTCCCCGCAGGCTGGGCACTGTCCTCAGAGCATGTGCTGACAGGCATTCCGGAGAACGACTGGACACTGGCTCTGCCACCCGGCGTGTGCGTGGATATGATCCCCGTGGGAGACGAGGGTCTCGCGCTCAGACCCTATGGCATCGACGACCCATTCCGCGGTGCGATGAGCGCAACCGACACACTATGGATGGGGGAGAGCGCACCCTCATGGTTCGAGAAACGGAGCCTGGATATGGAGGCATGCGGCGTATCGCCCGATGCGGATATCCAGCATATCCCAATTTTCCCCATCTCGGCCAGCCTGGAACAGCTCCATAGACTGCTTGTCTGGATGATGCCGGGGGGAGAATGCCGCGACGACGCTCGGCAGACCGCCACCGAATGGATGCGGCTCCCAAGACTCTCTGCCTCGGAAATCGGCACGCGAGCCAACTTGCCCAGACTATACGAACAACGCGCTCGTTATGCGGGGGGAAACCTCAAGACGATTGCGGCCCATCGATCCAGAAGTGTCTTTTTCCGGCTCGACCTGAAAGACACCGCCCAACGCTTTGCCCATGCAAAGCTCCCATTGCCTCCTGCGGAGAACGAGGTGACTGACCCTGTTTGCCAAGTGCGCGAGGCGGCGTTCCGCGCCACAGTCACCCGCATCGGAGGGGATGCAGAAGCGGCGGAAAACATTGAGGCGGAGGCGTTTGAAATGCTCCGCGACTCGGTTGTGGCCGCGCTGCCCACCCCGAATGTCGCCCCTACCTGCACGCTGCACGAGGATCAGATCGTCTGGGCGAGAAGCCCGGTCCGGCTTGACCTCGCCGGCGGCTGGACCGACACGCCTCCCTACTGTTTTGTGCACGGGGCCAGCGTCGTCAATCTGGCGGTCGATCTGAACGGGCAGCCGCCAATCCAGGTGTTCGTGCGCCGGAGCGAGAAACCGGTGCTCGCTCTGCGCAGCATCGATCTGGGCGCCGACGCCACACTGCGCACCTACGACGACGTGCGCGGCTATGCCACCGTAGGAGATCCCTTCTCCATCGTCCGTGCCGCACTTGCGCTGGCCGGCTTCACGCCCGAATTCTGCGCCACTCGGTTCCCGGACCTTCAACAGCAACTGCAGGCCTTGGGAGGGGGACTTGAAATCTCTTTCCTCGCCGCCGTTCCAAAGGGATCCGGACTTGGGACAAGCAGCATTCTCGCCGCCGCGATACTCAGTGCCTTGAGCGATTCCTGCGGGCTGGGCTGGGACCGTTTCGACATCGTCCAACGCACACTAGCCCTCGAACAACTGCTGACAACGGGGGGGGGATGGCAAGACCAGGTTGGGGGGGTGTTTCCAGGCATCAAACATGCGACCTCCACCCCGGGATTCGACCAGACACCCCTCGTCCGCTGGCTGCCCGAACGCCTCCTCGAGGACTCGGCGCCGCGCATGCTGCTCTACTACACCGGCATCACGCGAGTCGCCAAAAACATTCTACAGGAAGTCGTGCGCGGCATGTTTCTCAACGCACGCGAGCAACTGTCCGCCCTGGCGGAGATCGGCTGGAATGCACAACGAGCCCACGATGCGATTCAGAGAGCCGACTGGAACGGGCTCTGCCAGGCGGTCGCACGCAGCTGGCAGCTCAACCAGAGACTGGATCCAAGCTCGAATCCAGACGCGGTCCGGGACCTGCTTCAAAGCGTGGACGACCGACTCGCCGCAGCAAAACTACTCGGTGCCGGCGGCGGGGGGTTTCTGCTCATGCTCGCGAAGGACGAAGAGGGTGCGTTGAGCATACGCCGACAACTCACAGAACATCCACCCACACCCTCTGCACGGTTTGTCGATATGACTCTATCAAAGACAGGTTGCGTTGTGACGCGCAGCTGAAATCGCACGCGGCATTCCAACGCCGCGAGGGGCTGACAATGGCCAATACGGAAGACACACAGAGACACGAGAAACAGCCTGCGAAGCTGCTGCAGGTCCTGCACGTCGAGGACAATCCGTTCGATGCCGAGCTTTTCCGCGAACAGCTTGCGGACTCCGCCATACACGCCTACGAACTGACCCATGTGGAAAGACTGCACAAGGCGCTGGACCTGATTCACGAACGGCAGATCGATGTCATCTTTCTGGATTTTGTGCTTCCGGACAGCGGCAACGGACTTCAGTCCATGGCGCGCATCCGGGAAATCTCCCCCAAAGTTCCCATCATCATGCTCACGGGTCATGACGATGACGCCACGGGAATCGAGGCTGTGGTCCAGGGCGCCCAGGACTACCTAGTCAAGGGACTTGTGGATTTCCGCACGCTCTGGCGCGTCGTCCGCTACGCGATCGAACGCAAGAAGATCGAGGAGCATCTCGAGGAACGCCGTCGACTCGAAGTGCGTCTCCAGCAAACGCAGCGAGTCGAGAGTCTGGAGGCGCTGGCGGGGGGGATCGCACACCAGTTCAACAACATGCTCACGACCATCCTCGGGAACTCGCACCTGGCACTCGGAGAACTGACGCCGGACGCATCGTCACGCATGCTGATTGAGGACATCAGTGTTGCCGCGGGGCGGGCGACACACCTCACCAGCCAACTCCTCAGCTACTCGGGCCGCGGCACCTATCAGATGACAAGCGTCGAACTCTCGGATTTCCTCAAATCGATGGAAGATCTAATTGCCGCCGCCGTGCCCCATAGCGTGAGTGTCATGTGGGATTTCGCAGAGGAACCGGTGTCTGTGACGGCCGACGAGTCCCAGCTACGCCAAGTCATGCTCAGCCTTCTCTCCAATGCCGTCGAGGCGATGCAGGACAAGCGAGGCACAATCACACTCAGCACGTCCACTGTCGCGGTCGGCGACCCCACCGCATTCGAGCAGAGCCACATGTGCAACAATATACCCACCGGCATGTACGCATGTCTCTCTGTGAGCGACAATGGCGTAGGCATGACCCCCGACACTGTGGAGAAGGTCTTCGATCCGTTTTTCACCACCAAATTCACGGGGCGGGGCCTGGGCTTGGCGAGTGTCGCGGGCATTGTGCGAGCGCACCACGGCACGGTGAAGGTGGACTCGCATCCAAGCTTTGGCACCAAGCTCTCGATCTTTCTGCCTCTGCTCCGAACCAAGTCGCGTCTGTCTGATGCACGCGCAGACGAGAACCTAGGCGAACTGCGGGTCTCGGGAACCTTACTGGTCATGGACGAAGAGAAAATGATCGTGTCCATCAATCAGAAGATTCTCCAGAGACAGGGATACAAGGTGGTTACTGCACTTGACACAGAATCCTGCCTCCATCTCCTACAGGAAAACGCGCCCGACACCCAACTGGTGATCCTGGGACAGCAAGCTTCCGAACTCGCGCGTCAATCCATCGCGGCACAGATGCGCAGGATGCAGCCCAACCTGCGCATCATCGCCTGCACGGATCTTCCCGAGGACGAGGCGGAACAGATCCTCGCCGGACTCGGCTTCGACGGCTTCCTGCAAAAGCCATATATGCCGGACGCACTGCTGGCAAAAATTCACCAGGTCCTAGCGGAATCCTAAGGGTCTGCACGGAAATAACTTCACGTTTTGGCGAGAGTGTCGGATGGTCA
>JAGLDW010001037.1 GCA_023145395.1 Lentisphaeria bacterium
TTCCACACCGACCCTAAGCACGGAATAGAGGTATAGCTATGAAATCACTCCACCGCGTCAAATCCATTGCCACACTGATCGGCGTCCTTGCCCTGGTGCTCGCCCAATCATGCAAACCCACGCGTCAGGATGCTACAGCAGAAACTGCAGGCGAGGTGTTGACCCTCTATGTGCCATGCGGCATGAACTTGCCCTTCCGAGCCGCACAAAAGGCGTTCATGGCGCAGAACCCCGGTGTGCGGGTGGAGCTGGTGCTGGACAATGCCAACGTGCTTGTCCGACGCGTGCTGGAAAAGGGGGAAAAGCCGGACATCATCGTCTCTCCCGGGCTCGTCGAGATGGAGAAACTCCAGAAGCATGGCGCCGTCGGACAATCGGATGTCCAGCCGTTCGGCCGCTACGAGCTGGTTCTGTTCACCTCACGGGCAAACCCCGCCAACATCACCACATTCAAAGATCTCACGAAAGACGAGGTGAAAACTATCGCCATCGCGGACCCAGACGAGAACTCGGTCGGCCGATACACCCGCCAGACGCTCAAGGGACTTGGGTTGTGGGACAGCGTTCAGGGCAAGCTGCAGCTCACCGACCATCCCATCACAGCCTACAAGTACGTGGCCAGGGAAAAGGCCGAAGCAAGCTTCGCCTACCGCTCCTGTCCCCTGAAAACCGCCCCCGAGAAGCTCGAGTATTCCAAGATACGCATCGTCGAATCCGTTCCCCGGGAGCTGTACGGCCCCGCCTACGCCGTGGTCGCTCCACTCTCCTCCGCCCCCAACCGGGCGCGAGCGGACCAGTTCGTCCAGTTTCTGCTTTCGGACGCGGGGCAAACGTTGCTCTCCGAAAACGACGTGCCCGTGCTGACGACAGTCGAAGTGTTTGTCCCATGCGGCATGCTCTCTGCTTTTCTGACAATCCGCCGCGCTTTCGAGGAGAAGAATCCGGGAATCAAACTCAAGATCATCTTCGACCGGGCGGACGCGTTGACGGACCGGATCCTGAAGCAAGGGCAGAAACCCGACATTCACTGCTCGATCGGGCATGTGGAGAAGGACATGCTGGTGAGAGAGGGAGCAATCGCCAACGGTGGCTCCTCCGCCTTCGGGCAGTTCCAGCTAGCTCTCTGCGCGCACCGCTCCAAAGCGGATCTCATTGGCAGCGTGGCGGATCTGGCAAAACCCGAGGTGAAGAGAATTCTGCTGACACCACCGGAAAACAGCTCGGTGGGGCTCTATGCGAAGCGGGTGCTTGAGAAAGAGAATCTCTGGGATGCCGTCGAATCCAAGATCGTATATCTACCGACCATCAAGGACTGCTACAAGGAACTATCCGCGAACAAGGCGGACGCTGTGTTCGCCTACATCGGCTGCCCTGTTCAGATCAACCCCGAGAAAGCGGAATACTCGAAGGTCAAGGCCGTGGCCACCATCCCCGAGTCTGCGTATGGCGGCGCCGTCGTCTTCGCCAGCGTTCTCAAGGGTTCGTCCGACCGGAAAGAAGTGGGGATGATTCGTGATTTCCTGCAAAGCCCGATCGCGCGAGCGGCCTTCGCCAAGATCGGCTTGCTCCCTCCCCCAAAGTAGCCCAA
>JAGLDW010001038.1 GCA_023145395.1 Lentisphaeria bacterium
TGAGTCATAGGCCGCATGACGCAGTCTATTTACGGTACGTCCGACAAAACCTATGGGTAAATGAGATTTCACCTGCCAATTGCTGACAGAAGCGACAGAATCGCCGCTAGCCTCGTTTCCGGGTAGAATGTTGGCATACGCGGAAGTCAAGGAGTTGATCCACCTTTCGTCTGCGTCGCGTTCTCGGATCGCCTGATAGCTTCGGCAGCCTGTTTCACTGCAACACTACGTCATGCCCGTATCTCACACTGTCGAACGCCCTGCGGAACTTCTGGCCTTTCTTTTTGCCTGTCGCTCTGAGGTGAAGAGGACAAAGGTGCGGCAGTTGCTCAAGCACGGGTCGGTTGAAGTCAACGGAAGGTCGATCACGCGATTCAACCACCCTCTGCAGACTGGGGATGTGGTTTCAATTCGCACCAAGGGCGAGGTGCGTGCAGAAGGACTGTTGCCACCGGGAATGAAGGTATTGTTTGAGGATGCGTCGCTGATTGTCATCGAGAAGCCCGAGAATCTGCTGAGCATGGCCAGCGAGACGGAACGGGACAAGACAGCCTATGCCTTTCTGACTGACTACGTACGCCGCGGCAATCCTCGGAGCCGGGAGCGGGTGTGGATCGTCCACCGGTTGGACCGCGAAACGTCCGGGCTAATGGTTTTTGCGAAGACGGAGGCAGCGAAGCGCGCGCTGCAAGCAAATTGGCACAAGGTCGATAAACGCTACCTGGCAGTGGTGGAAGGCAATCCGCCGGCTGACCACGGCGTGCTGAGGTCGCACCTGGATGAGAGCAGCCCCTTCAAGGTCTACAGCGCCCCGCCTAGCAAGCGGACACGCCATGCGGTGACCAATTACCGGGTGATGAAGCAAATCGCGACCCGCACGTTGATCGAACTGACACCAGAGACGGGCCGGCGTAATCAGATCCGCGTGCATCTGGCCGATGCGGAATGTCCGATCATCGGCGATCACAAATACGGGGCCCGCACGAATCCCGCTCGCCGACTGGGATTGCACGCGAGTTCCCTGCAATTCAAGCACCCGTTGTCTGGAGAACTTCTAAGGTTTGAATTACCTCTGCCGCAAGATCTGGCGCGGCTGGTGTGACACACCGACCGCAGAAACGGTACTTCCGAAACTGCACGGGTTTCGCCGTTTGAAGCACTTCTGGGGCTGTGGATGGCACCTTCGAAGGAAGGCGTTGCTCTTCAGCCATGAATCCCTTGCCTACCCGCTTCCCAAACTCAGCCCCTTCGGCAGTGCCTCGCCGAATACGCGATCTTGTTCGTCGCTGGCCAGGCGGCCCCCATTGCGGACCAATTCCAACAGATGCTCCGCGGCTCTGCTGGCGGAAAGCCAACGGACCACTTCGTCACGGAGTGAGACGCTGATATCCCGGTGACGATCCTCCGTACGACGCGCCAACTGCATCACCGCCAGGGGACTGTCCGCCTCGTCCCACGGAAAGAGCGTTTCGATCCAAGCTGCGGCGGCCTCCACCGGGACCACCGTATTGAGCGGACCATGCAGAGGTACCCGTTGTCCCAACCGGCCCAACGCCCAGATCATCGGACGGCGAACCTTTTCATATTTCCGCTTGGGCAGCAGATCGCACAGCCACTTGCCCAACTGGACTTTGACCGGAATGTCTAAAAATTCCAGCGATCCCAAGAGTCGCCACGCTTCGCTTGACTGGTACATGGGAAGCGACGGGTTC
>JAGLDW010001039.1 GCA_023145395.1 Lentisphaeria bacterium
GGTCCGGGACGTCCCGCGCCACTGTCCGCGTCAGCCCGCTATGCGTCCGCGAGGAGAGTTCTTCCCTCTGCGGCCATGAGTTCGCTCACGCGCTGGGCGAAGGCGAGCGGGTCCTTGACCGGGAGGGAGGCAGTGAGCAGCGCCTGATCGTACAGCAGTTCCGCGTACTCGCTCAGCTTCGCGTGATCCGGACTCTTGTCGAACAGGCCGCGCATGACCTCGACGATGGGGTGCTCGGGATTCAGCTCGAGGATGCGCTTCGAGCCAGGCAGATCCTGGTTCATGGCCTTCATGATCTTTTCCATGTGGATGCCCATGTCGTGCTCGTCGGCGACGAGACAGCACGCGCTATCCGTGAGGCGTTGGGAAAGGCGCACATCCTTCACCCGATCCTCGAGAATGGACTTGATTTTCTCGACGAGATCCTTGTTGGACTCCTCGGATTCCTTGCGCCCCTCCTCCTTCTCCTTCTTCTCGTCTTCGGTATCGAGATTGACGTCGCCCTTGGCGATGGACTTGACGGGCTTGTCCTTGTAGGCCTGCAGACTCTGGCCAACGGCCCACTCGTCGATGGGGTCGGTCATGAAGAGAACCTCGTAGTCCTTGCCCTTGAAGGCTTCGAGGTGGGGGGATTGTTCGAGAAGGCCGCGGTCTTCGCCAGTGAGGAAATAGATTTCCTTCTGGCTTTCGGGCATGCGTTCGACGTATTCGGCCAGAGAGGTGTAGACGCCGTCGTCGGTGTTTGTGCTCTGGAACAGCAGCAAATCCTGAAGTTTCTCGCGGTTCTCGAAATCCGTGTGCATGCCTTCCTTGAAGATGGCGCCGAACTCGGTCCAGAACTGGACATATTTGTCCCGGTTCTTCTCCATCATGCCAGTGAACGTGTCAATGACTTTCTTGACGATGTTCTTGCGCATGGTGCGGATGATGCGGTCTTCCTGCAGGAGTTCGCGGGAGACGTTGAGAGGCAGGTCGGAGGAATCGACCACACCGCGGAGGAAGCGCATGTACTGCGGCACCAGTTCCTCGCAGTTGTCCGTGATGAAGACGCGCCGCACATAGAGCTGCACACCCTTGTTGCGGGTGTCCGGCGTGAACATGTCAAATTGCGTCTTGCTCGGGATGTAGAGCAGCGAGCGGAACTCGGTGCGCCCCTCGACATTCCAGTGAAGCGTTTCAAGCGGATCCTGGAAGTCATGGCTGACATGCTTGTAGAACTCGTTGTACTCCTCGTCCGTGATCTCGCTCTTCGGCCGCTGCCAGATGGCCTTCTGGGAGTTGAGCGTCTCTTCGGTTGTCTTGGAGATTGCTTCCGCGCCCTCGATGGGCTTCCCTTCCTCGTCCCTGGGCGTTTCCTCCCTGGTGATGTCCATGGTGATCGGATGTTCGACAAAGTCGGAGAACTTTGTGACGATCTTGCGGATCTTCCATTCCTCCACGAATTCCTCGTGCTCTTCGGAGATGTGCAAAACGACTTCCGTGCCACGTGTTTCCTTGACCGCCTCCTCGACGGTGTAGGAGCCGGTGCCGTCGCTGGTCCAACTGACCGCCGCATCCTTCGCCCCGGCGTGTCGAGTCAGCACCGTGACCTTGTCCGCGATCATGAACGCCGCGTAGAAGCCGACGCCAAACTGCCCGATGAGCTCGGGAGGCATGTTTTCCTTGTTCTCCTGGAGCTGTTCAAGAAATTTTCGGGTTCCGGAGTTGGCGATGGTGCCGATGCAGGCGTCGATGTCGTCCATGCCCATGCCAATACCGTTGTCGGAGACCGTGAGCGTGCGCTTCTCCTTGTCAAAGGCGATCTTGATCTTCCAGTCCGAGTCGTCCTCAAGCAACGATTCGTCGGAAAGCGCCTCGAAGCGCGCGCGGTCGATGGCGTCGGAGGCATTGGAAATCAGTTCGCGAAGAAAAATTTCCTTGTTGGAGTAGAGGGAATGGACGACCAGGTCGAGCAGTTGCTGGACTTCCGTTTTGAACTTGCGCTTCTTAGCTCCCACGGTGCTTCTCCTTCGCGTGTTTCTCAGGTGTTTCCGGGACCGCTGTAGGCAGTTTTCCGGCGGGTGTATGGCATGTGTCTAAGGGAGGCGGAATGTAGCTCTGCACGGACCGATTTCAACAGTCGTTGGATGGGGAGGGCGCATGTCACTCCCGTAGGTGCTGTCCGCAATCCGCGCCGCGCGGAGGGCCGCACGGCCTACTGGCGAACCGCGCCCTGTACGGCGGTCAATGGCGCAGGGCGAGGCTCTGAAGCACCCTGGCGAAAAAGTCCACGTGCGTGTCTGGAGTGTCGGGATAGAGCAACGCGGCGCAGCTTTCCGGGGACAGGTCGTTGCGCTCGCTGTAGGCCTTGTGGAACAGACTTGCGTAGTAGCGCAGCTGGAATGTGTCCAGATCGGTCACGCCGCGGAACAGCGAAACCTCCCGGAGTCCGGCGCGCCGCGCTCCCTGATCGGTTCTTTCGTAGAGGCAGCCACCGTAGACCATGGAGAAGAGGATGCCGCTCCATTGCTTGTCCGTGGCTTCGCCATCAGGGTCCGCCTTTTTACGGAGTTCATCGCGAATCAACGCTGTCCCCTCCACCTTGAGAAGCTCGTAGATTTCGCCTAGGATGCGATCTCGCACCAGGGGATCGGACACGTACCACCGCGTTGCAGCCATGTAGGTTTCAAAGGACTGGTCCGCATTCTGGAAGCGCGTGCTTGTCCGTCCTGCCTCCCACTTGACATGGCATGTCCCATCCTGTTCGGCGAGGCTGAAAAAACGCGGCATGCTGCCGAGAAGGTCCTCCAGATCCAGGGCGCCGAAATCCTCGGGCAAGAACTCGGAGTCCTGCTCTTTGAGGGCGTGTTCGGCGGATTCGAGAGTGTGCGTGGAATCCTGTTCGAAGAGCGGGCGCAGCACATCCACAACCCAGGCCTTTTCCCGGAGCATGCCCCCGTGCGAGCGCAGGCCGTTCGGCGTGCAGTAGACGTATTCGTCGCAGTTCCGTATGAGGGTGTTGGCGATGGTCCCCTCCGTGCCGACTCCCACCACCTTCTTGCCAGTGGCTTTGAGTCGGCTGATCAGGGGCAGGAAATCCGCGTCCCCCGTGACGATCACGTAGGTGGTGATATGGGCGAAGGTGAGAACGCAGTCCATGGCCTGCAGCACCATGAACATGTCGGCTGCGTTCTTGCTGTTGTAGCCTGTCCGGACCACATGCTGCATCTCCACACCAGCCTTCTGCAGGTCCGGCGCGTATTTTCGGAATGTTGCATTGCCCCAGTCGGCGAAGGCCTTGCGGTAGACGACGGAACCATGCTTCTCTTCAAGATGCTCGATCAAAGCAGTGACGGAAAAAGGTTTCTCATTCGTGGGATCGTTGTTTTCCAGGCCAATAATAAGATTCTCGAAATCCATAAGGAGAGCGACTAGTTCCCGCTTTTTTTCGGACATGGACAATTCTCCTGTTCTCAGGAATAGATTTTTTCCGTGTGTGGCAATCCTGTAGGGACGCGACGGGCAGTTGTCACGTCCCTACAGGACGCAAATCGTTCTACATACCCTACCTGGGGTGCTCCCCCAGGCTATCGTTGTGTTGTGCCGTTGGCACATACGTGGCTCTCTCAATTCCACCTTGCCCACTTGCCCTCGTCATTTCAGAAAGAGTTCGATCACGGGAACCGTCACGTCGGGCTTCACGACGGGGATGTCCAGGGTGAGCACATGTGCGTCCTGGGTCTCTCCAAGGGCGGAGTGGGGGATTGGCGCGGATTCCTTGAACAGGATTTCCGACGCGTCGTGGAGGAACTGGACGTAGTCGACCTTGCCACCCAGCCCGTCGATGTGCAGATGCCGGAATGGCCAGTTGTAGACATGCAGGTAGAGACGATCTCCGTTCTGGGTGAAACGGCAGCCTTCAGGCGCCTCGAACTCGCTCATGGTGCAGCCGTAGATGGAGCGTGCGTGGACTTCCATCCAGTCGCCGTAGGCTTTGAGCGCGTCGAGCGCCCGGCTGTCGAGTGTGCCGCGGGCCGTCGGTCCCACATTCATGAGCAGATTGCCACCTGTGCCAACCGTGTTGACGAGCATCTGGACAAGCTGCTCGGCGCTCTTCCACGTCGTTTCGTCGCGATGGTATCCCCACGATCCGCTGAAGGTCTGGCAGGTCTCCCAGAAAACAGGCTTGCCGCCCTTTTCGACCCAGCCTCGCGGCTGGAACTGCTCGGGTGTGTGCACGTCGGGCTGGTCCAGCGGGAGGTTGAGGCGGTCGTTGATGAGAATGTGGGGTTGCAGTTCGCGCATCATGGCGACCAGTTCCTCGCTCCCCCAGTCCTCCTTGGTCTTTCCGGCGATGCCGTTGCCGTCCGCATCCGGATAGGAGAAATCGAAGAAGACGTAGCCGATCTCACCGTAGTTCGTGAGCAGTTCGCGCACTTGGTCGTGGAGATACTTGCGGTAGATGGCGACATCCCGCGTCTTGTTGGCTTCCCTGACTTCATCGGGCGTCATGCGCTTGTACATGGGGTGGATGCGGTCGATGGGGAAGTGGGGGTGGTGCCAGTCAATCACGCTGTAGTAGAAGCCCACCTTCAGGCCTTCGGCGCGGAAGGCCTCCACCATGGGTTTGATGAGATCCTTGCCGCAGGGCGTGTTGGTCGCCTTGTAGTCGGTGTGCTGACTGTCGAAGAGGCAGAATCCCTCGTGATGCTTGGTGGTGATGACAAAGTACTTCATGCCGGCTTCGCGAGCGGCCTTGGCCCACTTGCGGGGATCATAGAGGTCGGGGTCGAAGCGGTCGAAGTACTTCTGGTAGACATCGTCCGGGATCGCTTCGCGGTTCTTGACCCACTCGTGCCGGGCGGGCAGGGCGTAGGTCCCCCAGTGTATGAACATGCCGAATCGATCGTGCACGAACCATTCGATCTCTCCAGCGACGGGGGCGGGCTGCGGTACGATTGCCATCGTCATTTCTCCTTTGCGAGCTACAACGCGATCGGGGCGCCTCCCTGCCGGACGCTTGCGATCTCCGCGCGGACGACCTCGATGGTCTCCATGGCGCTTCTGGGTGTGACGATCTCCGGCTTGACGCCGTTGCGGATGCAGTCGAACAGATAGGCTTGCTCCAAAAAGTAGCCGCTGCTCGAGCTGATGTTGAGTCCTGCTTGCAGATCGCCGAGCGGCGAGGGCAGTTCGGGGTGCTTGATGTCTCCCGAGCCGTCGAACAGACTCAGCGTGGGGCTCTGGCGGTTGTCGTACTCGATGGCGGCGTTGTCGAAGACAGCCGTGTAGGACATGGTGAACGGGTATCCTGCGGGGAGGTCGGCGCTGCCCTCGGCGGACACCGCGACGTCGTCGAACTTGTACCGGGTGAAGCTGTGCACGATGCCACCCTCGGTGCGCGCATCCATTTCGAAACCGAATGACTGGACGGACTTTGGCCGTCCGAGCATCCACAGGGTGAGGTCTGTGTCGTGGATGTGGCGGTCGAAGATCTGCATGCCGCCACGGTCCTCGTCGAGGAACCACCGTTCGAAGCCGGTCGACACGCCGCCGACACGGGTCATGGACAGCGTCTGCAGTTTGCCGTACTCGCCGCCGTCGATGGCATTCTTGAGGAACACATATTCCGGCCAGAAGCGGAGCACTTGTCCGATGGTGAGCATTTTTCCCGTGCGTTCGGACGCCTCGATCATGGGCATGCATTCTTCTGGAGTGCGGCTCATGGGCTTCTCGCAGAAGACATGGTGTCCGGCTTCGAGCGCTCGCACCGTGAGCGGCGAATGCAGGTAGGTGGGGGCGCAGACGAAGATGACATCCGCGATCTTCGCGTCGATCAACGCCTCGCCGCTTTCGTAGGTGGATACGCCAAACTGCTCCCCGATCTCTTTCCGAGGCGCTTCCTGAACATCGGCCACGGCGACAAGCTCGATGTCGCCGTGCTGGGTGAGGAGTTGGACATGACTGCGCCCCATTGGGCCTAGACCACAAAGACCGACCTTCATCGTACGTGCCTCGCTTTTCATTGGGTGGACTTGTCTGGACAGGTTTTGGAGTGGCGAACCCCCGGGTGCTGCACCCGGTCGCCGTCTTTCTGAAGCGTACTCTACAGAGGAGCCATTACCAGTCAACCGCTTAGGGTTCGCGCGGAAATAACGTGCCATTTTGCTGCTGGCCATTTTGGTTCGGGACCTCCGGAGCCGAGGGTGTGCTCCGGGCATTCGCGGTCCGGAGACGTCTCGCACCACCATTGCGGCAGAGCGCCTCTGCGGCAGAGAGCTGCGGAGGCGTCAAGAAACCGGAAAACGGAGCAAGACGGAAACAGCGCCCAGCGGTGCGAAAAGCGAACCGCCAGAGTCATGGAGTGCGAGACTCCGGGGGGCCATGCCCTGCGAACTCCGCAAAGCATGTCCAGAATATAGAAGCCGGCCTCCGAACGGCGAACTCGCCATACCCTTTCCCACAGCGCATCCAACGGGCTTGCCGCCGCCGCATCGTCTCGCGCACCTCGTCCAACAGTCTCTTCCCACCCGAACTTGACAGAGCCAAACCACTCCCATACTGTGAACTCGACACCGCACCCAAGGCACTGATATTGACATTGGGCGAATATGCCCGAAAACGCCCGAAATATCATACTATCATGGCAAAACGGCCTGATAATAAGTTG
>JAGLDW010000104.1 GCA_023145395.1 Lentisphaeria bacterium
CAATATCAGGGCCTTGGGTGCGGTGTCGAGTTCACAATATGGGAGTGATTTGGCTGTGTCAAGTTCGGGTGGGAAGAGACTGTTGGGCGAGGTGCGTGAGACGATGCGGCGGCGGCAAGCCCGTTGGATGCGCTGTGGGAAAGGGTATGGCGAGTTCGCCGTCCGGGGTCCGGCTTCCATATTCTGGATATGCTTTGCGAAGTTCGGCATCCGTGCCTATCCGTGCCCATCCGTGGTTAGAATTGTCTTTGTCTTGCGGGGGTCGTGAAGGTGCGGCTCACGGGCCGTTCGCCGTCCATGGGACAATGGGAATGCATGGCATGTGGCTCGCCGGAGTCTCTCCCTCCATGACTCTGGCGGTTCGCAGGGCATGGCTCGCGGTATGGGGACGTCCCGCACCACTGCGCGACTGGTCCTTTCCTTCGGTGTTGGGACCGGTACATTGGCACTCGATTCATGCAGAGAACAGAATAATGACAACTTTGGAGCTTCCCGCATGCGCTATCTTCTCTCCTTGTGTCTTCTGATTCCGCTCGCCGCTTTCCCGGAAACGTTTTTGGAGTTTAGGGATTCCGATTTCGAGGAGGCCGAGAGTGGCTGGAAGCTTGGCGCAAACGGGATGGGCAGGATTCTTGCCGACGCGGCGAGGGCAGGGGAACGAGGGCTGCGCGTGATCGATGAGTCGGAGCAGGCCGGAAGCGATTGTCGCTCGAGTGCCGTTTCCGTTGTGCCGGGCAGAACGTATGGCCTGCGGTTTCAGGCGCGCACGATTCGCGGCGTGGGCGGCGTGGGCGTGTATCTTCAGTTCGCTGACCAGCAAGGCAAGGGATTGAACTCGCCGAGTCGGCACAATGAGATCATTCTGGTTGTGCCGACAGGACAAGCAGCCTGGAAAGAGCTGGCTCTCTATGGCAAGGCGCCCGAGGGGGCGGTTTTCGTAACAGTCTGGGTACATTCGTTCAATGGTAGCAAGGGAGCGGCTGATTTCGATGATTTTCAGCTTGCCGAACTTACGAAGGAGGAAGCAATGAAGATTTCCACGTCGCAGGTCAAGCGTTCTTCGAGAGCGGCATTTCCAGCCGCGGATCCCGCTCGCGTGGAGGAAATTGCAGCTATGCTTTCCGAGTCCGGAACGGGGCTTGGCAGGCCTGCGTCCGACCGCGAAGTCTGGGATGTTCTCTCTGCGCTGCCGGATGCCGCGCAGATCGTCAAGAGCGCGGAGAGCTGTCTGAACACACCGCCCCCGGAGGTGCCGGACGAACTGTACCTACAGTTCAGCAAGACCGGGAACCGCACGGGATATCAGCGCCCGTACGGGCAGCGGTCCGGTCGGATTCACAAGCTGATGATGGGCGAATGTCTGGAGAATCAGGGGCGGTTTGTCCAGGCGCTCGAACGCGACGTGCTCGCCATGTGCGACGAGCGGAGCTGGACCATGCCTGCGCACGATGCGAAGCTGACCAACTTCGAAGGCACGTTTCTGACCATCGACTTGGGTTCGGTGGCGCGCGCCTGGCTGCTTTCCTCAGTGGATTGGTGGCTTGGCGCCAAGCTGTCGCCGGCTGTGCGCCAGCGTCTGCGCTCCGAAGTCCGGCGCCGGGTGCTGGATGTGTACATGGCCGCGCTGGACGAGGAGGATACGCGTGGAAACTGGTGGATGAAAGGCAACAACAACTGGAATGCCGTCTGCACGGCGGGGGTTGTATCGACTGCGCTGAATCTGTTGGACTCCCGTCAGGAACGGGCGCGGATTCTGGCCGCCGCCGAATTGTCGAACCCCTACTTTCTCAGTGGTTTCACCGAGGACGGCTATTGCTCCGAGGGCATGGGCTACTGGAACTATGGGTTCGGCCACTTCATGGCGTTGGGCCTGGCTGCGCGTGCGGCCACCGGTGGAAAGCTCGACTTCTTCCAGGGGGAGAAGCTGGAGCGGATCGCGGCGTATGCCCGCGCGTTTCAGATCGAGCCGGGGCGCAGTCCCTGGTTTGCCGACGGGGGAGGCAACCCGAGCGCACACGTGTGGTCGCTTGTCAGGCTGGTGTATCCGGATGCCGTCCCCCCCGGTTTCAAACCTCCAAGCGTGGTGTCTGGATCACAGATCTACGTGTCTCTCCGCGCGTTTGGACAGGAACCCACGCTGCCCGAATCCGACGATGTGTCCCTGCCGATTCGGGACTGGTTCGCTGAAGCCCAAATTCTTCTTTCCCGTTCGGTGCCAGGTGTGGAGGTGCCCTTTGGCGTGGCTATCAAAGGCGGGCACAACGCAGAGCATCACAACCACAACGATGTGGGTTCCTTCACCATCATGCTCGGAGGCGAGGCGTTTGTGCTCGACCCCGGAGGTGAAGTCTACACGCGTCGGACCTTCAGCCGCGAGCGGTATGTGAGCAAGATGCTCAATTCCTACGGGCATCCTGTGCCTGTGGTTGGAGGAGAGTTGCAGGTGGGGGGGAGATCTGCAGCCGCCAAGCTGCTGGGAAGCGAGTTCACGGACGAATTGGATCGTTTGACGCTCGACATCTCCGGCGCTTATCGTGTTCCCGAGATGACCAAACTAGTCCGCACCTTTGTGCACGATCGGAGCAAGCGGGTCGTCACCGTCACGGACGAGTTCGAGTTCGACAAACCCACGTCTTTCGGCACCGCATTGCCGACCTACTCGAAGTATGTGAAACGGGACAAGGAGACCATTCTTTTCTACACCGCCAAGGGATGTCTTCAGGTGGATGCCACGATCATGGGTGGAGAGTGGCAGTTGGACGAGGAGGAGATCGAGAACCCAAACAAGAAAGCGCCGACGCGGTTGGGATTCAATTTTGTGGCGCCCGTTTTGAAGGGAAGCATGCAGTTCGTCTTCCGGCCCGTGCCATTGCCGGACGACCTTCCCGGTTTCTACCACGATCCGAAGTGGGACGGTGCTGTGAAACCCGACCCGGCGAATGCGATCACAGTCGAGGCGGAAGCCTTTAGTGCGCAGACTGGCGGGGAGGTCACACTGTGCGAGAAGCCCGGTGCGTCCGGTCGTGCCTTCAAGTTCTGGGATCATGAGGGACATTCGCTCGAGTACACTTTCGAGGTGCGCGAAGCGGGTCGCTATGCGGTTCAGTTGCGTGCCTGCGGAAGCCACAGCAAAACGATCACCCGGAAGGTGTGGGTCGATGGTAATTCCCTGGCGGACGGCGCGTCGTTCGTCTTCCCCGACACGGGTGGCTGGAGCTCGAAGCGGAGCGATTGGCGCGATGTCTATCTCGAGCAGAAGGCGCACGCGGTCATAGTGGATCTGAAACCTGGCAAACACGTGCTGAGGATGGAGAACGACTGCGGTGTCGGCCTCAATCTGGACTGGGTCCGACTCGTCCCCGTTCGGTAGTGTCTGCATGGAGAGATGAATGCGTATTCTTGCCTTTGTCATTCTGCTGAGTGTCTCTGCTCGGGCTGTTGACTTGGCAGCGGGCTGGACGCATTCCGTTGCGGTTCGTGAGGGACGCGTCTGGACGTGGGGCGACAATGCCCACGGGCAGCTTGGGCAGCCCGACGCCGCCCGTTCGCTCCGTCCGCGTCCCGTCGCCGGCTTGCGCAATGTGGTCGCCGTCGCCGCTTCCTGGCACACCCTTGCCCTCACTGCCGAAGGACACGTCTACGCATGGGGAAGAAACACCTATGGACAGCTCGGCAACGGAAAGTACGGCATCGATGAGAAAGAGAGGAAGCCTGTCCGCGTGGAGGGACTCGAGGGCATCGTCGCGGTCGCCGCTGGGTGGGATCACAGCCTTGCTCTGAGTCGCGTCGGCACGGTCTACACCTGGGGCAGTCGCTCCCATGGCCAGCTCGGTGATGGGGTCCGCGAGACGGGACGCCCCGCACCGAGACCTGTGCTCGTTCCCAGTCTGACGAATGTCACTGCGATCGCCGGCGGAGGGAGTCACAGTCTCGCGCTTCGGAAGGACGGAACGGTCTACGCCTGGGGGAGCAACTGGAACGGTCAACTCGGGAACGGCACACTTGGCGGGGACACGCACAGCGCCGTCCCGCAGCCAGTCAGCAGCGTCGATGGCACGGGGGCGCTCACGGGTGTGGTCGGCATCGGTGCCGGCGGACTGCACAGCGTTGTCGTGACGGCGGATGGTCAGGTCCATGCGTGGGGCTACAACGGCACGGGCCAAATCCCGAGCGGCACGCGTGGCGGATTCTGGCAATCTCGCGGACAACGCAATATTCCCGGGCCTGTGGCGGCGCTTGCCGGGGGAACGGAGGATAGGGTCGCCGGTGCCATTGCGGTGGCTGCCGGCTATGAATCCACCTATGTCCTGACGGGCGACGGAGGTGTGCTTGCAGCGGGTTGGAGCACTTACGGAGAGCTGGGAACCGGCTCATATGGTGGCAGTCGCGACAAACTTTTTCCCGTGGTCACGGGCAGACGCATCATCTGGCAGAATCCTCCACCCGGCCGCTGGCAGCCATCCCTGCACTATCGGTACACGGACAGGGGCCATGCGGACACGGGTGTCACGGATCTGGAGGTGATCGACGAGTTCGATGGTCCGGCGCTGGTGGTGGCGGATGATCCGACGGCTGGATTGCGTGACGGCCGGATCGGGCGCAACGCGAATTTTGTCGAGACCCAGGCATCGCTGGTCTATCCAGCCCGTGCAGAGGCAGGCAAGCCGGTGTCCTTCCTGTTTTCGCGTCTGATGTTCGGCGCCCACGCCGGGGACGATGATTTTGCCACAGATGTCCGACTGCGCTGGACGAACGTCAAGTCGGGCGCAGTGGTTGATCTACCCATTGGCGACGGTACCCATGCCGTGGAGGGTGTGTTGCCGCCGCTCGGCAGGATTGTCACGATCGCCAGCGGGATCCACCACGTTCTCGTTCGCGACCGGGCGGGTGGCATCTGGGCCTGGGGACACAATGGCTATGGACAGATCGGCGACGGCAGCGTGAGCGACTGCACGGTGGCCCGGAAGCTCGCCCCATTCGACGAATCGGCCCGCCCGTTGCCCCCGACGCCCAAACCGGAACCAGTCGTTGATTCCAAGCCGCCCGAGGGCAAGGTGGTCAGCGTCCGCGAACACGGTGCGACCGGCGATGGAATCACCTTGGACCAGCCTGCTCTGCAGCGGATCATTGACGAGTGCGGCGCAAAGGGTGGTGGGATTGTCTGGTTTTCGCCCGGAACCTACCGGACGGGCACTCTCGAGTTGCGTGACGGGGTTCGGATTCATCTCAGCGCCGGGGCGACGATCCTCGCTTCGACCAATCGCGAGCACTATCCGCGCAGTGCGCTGATCCGGGCGGCCGGTGTGCGCAATATTGCCATTACAGGTCAAGGCGTGATTGACGGGCAGGGGCGCTTCGCCGGTGCACGGGACTGGCGGCACAACTGCATCAAGATGGAGAATTGCCGCGATGTGCTTCTGGAGGGCATCCGCACGATCAACGCCGGCTCGTGGACGCAGCACTACGTCCGCTGCATTGGCCTGACCATTCGGAATGTCATGGTCCGCAGCCTCCGGCCCGGCCGCAACAACGACGGGATCGATCTCTCCGGCTGCGAAAATGTCCTGATTGAGAGCTGCACCGTCATTTCCGATGACGACGCGATCGTGATCAAGAGCCAGCGGGCGGAACGGGTGAACCGAAACATCAAAGTGATCGGCAATACCTGCCACACCTACCGGGGCGCCTTCAAACTGGGCACGGAAACACGCGGTGTGTATGAAAACATTCTGTGCCGCAACCTGACCTGCTATGGATCGAAAGCAGTGCAACTGTATTCCGTCGATGGTTCCGAGACGAGTGGCATCGTGGTGGAGAATGTCCGGGGTCACGATGCCTTGGTGGCTCTCAACATCCGCCTTGGAGCCCGGCTCAGACCGTACTACTGGGACAAGGATCTGGTGCCGGAAATCGGCTTCCTCCGCAACATCCGCATTCGCAATATCGAGGTGGATATCGGCGAAAAATCCTGGCGGGAGATTCTCCTCGAGCATGGC
>JAGLDW010001040.1 GCA_023145395.1 Lentisphaeria bacterium
GCATCCCGAGACCCTGGCCTGGGGAAGCCTGGGAACGTACCTTCTCTGGGATGCACGATTGCGTTGGCAGGCCAACGACTGGCTACAGCTCTACCTCAAAGGCTCCAACCTCCTCGATGCCCAATACATGACCGAATTCGGTTTCCCCGATCCCGGCCTGGAACTATGGCTGGGCCTGCGCTTGACCTCCCCGGCGTCCTGATGTCGCCTTCGTTTTTCTACCGTTTGGCGGACAGCCACTTCGGCGTATCCGTGCTATCCTGGGCTCATCTTCCTCGCACCGTCGTCCAAAGAAGGACCACCAGATGCCGACCGAAAAGATCGTTACTTCCCCAGAGGATTTCAGACAGCGCTGTGAGACCCTGAAGGCCTCGCCCCGCCTTGCCTTCGACATGGAGTTTGTCCCCGAGCACACCTACAATCCTAAGTTGTGCTTACTCCAAATCGCCACCGATGACGAGGTGGTCGCGGTCGACCTGCTCACCGTCGGAGACATGACCCCGTTTTGGGAGGTGGTCTTGGACCCAGAGCGACTGGTGGTGGTTCATGCCGGCAGTGAGGAACTCGCAGCATGTTTCCTCCACACCGGCCAGACACCGAGCAACATCGTCGATGTCCAGCTTGCAGCGGGGCTCGCGGGGTATGGGCACTCGTTGAGCTACGAGAGTCTCGTTCACAAGACCGTCGGCACACGAGTGCAATCGGGGGAGACGCGCACGGACTGGCGCAAACGCCCTTTGACCGACCGGCAGCTCGAATACGCGCTCGACGATGTTCGCTTCCTGCTCCCGGCTTGCGAACACCTCATGGACAAGCTGTCGGAACTCGGTCGCAGCGAATGGCTCCGCTCGGAGATGGAGGCGATTCGCCACAAGATTGTTACCAGACAGAATGGCGAGAGATGGCGCCGCATCCGGGGCGCTGGGCGCTTATCGCGCCGCGAGTTGGCTGTGCTCCAGGCAGTCTATTTGTGGCGCGAGGACCGGGCCCGCTCACAGGATAAGCCCCGTGGCCGCATCATGCGTGACGACCTGTTGCTAGAGGTCGCGAAGCGGAAGCCATCGAATCCCGATTCCCTCGGACAGAT
>JAGLDW010001041.1 GCA_023145395.1 Lentisphaeria bacterium
CCCCCCCCCCCCCCCGGCTGCTGGAGACGAAAAGGTGCGCGCCCTGGTGTTCGACTCTGTCTACGACGTCTACCGAGGGGTGATTGCCTACGTGCGCATCGTCAGCGGGACTATTCGCCCCGGGCTGCGTGTCAGGCTGCTCACCGGGCGTCAGGACACGGATGTGAAGGAGGTGGGCTTCTTCAGCCCGGCGATGCAGATCGCGGAGAGTCTCTCAACAGGGGATGTGGGCTATATCATCACCTCGATCAAGGAACCGTCAGAGATCAAGGTTGGCGACACGATCACGGGCGTGCAGCATCCCTGCGAGCTGCCGCTGCCGGGCTTTCGCGAGGTGCAACCCATGGTTTTTAGCGGCATCTACCCCGTTGACACCCGCGACTACGAGGCGCTGAAATTCAACATCTCCAAGCTACAGCTCAACGACTGCGCCTTCCGCGCCCAGGCGGAGAACTCGGTCGCGCTCGGGGCGGGGTTCCGCTGTGGATTTCTGGGTCTTCTGCACATGGAAATTGTCCAGGAGCGACTCCATCGCGAGTATGACATGGATATTATTCTCACCTATCCCAGCGTGGTCTACCGCGTGTATATGAAGGCGGGTCCCATGCGGGAGATCGAAAACCCGATCCATCTTCCCGACGTCACGGAGATCGACCGCGTCGAGGAGCCGATGATCAAGGCGCAGATCATCGCCCCGATCCAGTATCTTGGCACGGTGATGGGGTTGGTGATGGATAAGCGGGGGCTGTGCACGGGAACGACAACGGTGGACGAGCGTCACATCATGGTCACTGCCAGAATGCCATTGCACGAAATCGTGCTCGACTTCCATGACAAGCTGAAAAGCGCCACGCGGGGCTACGGCAGCATGGACTACGAGCCTGACGGCTATCAGGCGGGACCCATGGTGAAACTCGAGATCATGGTCAACAGCGAACCGGTGGATGCCTTTGCCTCCATCGTCCACATCGACCGCGCCGCAGCGCGGGCAAAACGCCTTGCACAACGCTTGCGGGAAGCCATCCCTCCCCATCTCTTCAAAATTGCGATCCAGGGAGCCATTGGCGGCAAAATTGTCGCTAGGGAGAATGTTCGGCAGATGCGCAAGAACGTCACGGCAAAATGCTATGGGGGCGACATCAGCCGCAAGCGCAAGCTTCTGGAGAGACAGAAGGAGGGCAAGAAGCGCATGAAGGAGATCGGGCGTGTGAACATTCCGCAGGAGGCTTTTGTGGCCGTGTTGAAAGCATCGGATTCATGATCAGCATTTTTTTCATCACCATTGCGGACATCGCGATCTTCTACTTTTTCTTCGGCCCCGCAGTCGTGCGCCACATCGTCCCCGGACGCATGCGTGTTCGAATGGGGCTGAAGGAGTTCCGCAGACACCTGTCGCATATGCTGAAGCGCGATCGGGATCTTCTCACTGAACAGCAGATGACCGATATCAGGCAGCGTGCGGATGAAATAGAAGCTGTGCGCCAGGGGGGCGACGAGGAGAAGGCGGCCGCGCTCTACGAACAGCTGCTTGCGGAGAATGAGAAAGGGAAAGCGGCCTCCGAGACGGATGCGCAGGGGAATCGAGAGCGGTCCGCTACCAAAGCCGGAGAGAAACGCAAGGGACAAGGACGCAGGAAGCAGGCGAAGACCAAAGAGGCCACCGAGGTGGAGCGCACTCCGAGGCGAGCTGGCAAGCTTCCCTTCCCCCTGTCCTGGATCGGAGACAATCTCGAGGTGCTTATCGTCACTCTTGGGATCGCCTTTGGCTTCCGAGCATTGTTTCTCCAGCCTTTCAAGATCCCGACCGGCAGCATGATGCCCACCATGTACGGCATCCATTTCATGGAGTCGGACAGTTCGCAGCAGGCGGGACCACTGCGAAGAGCCTTCGGATTTCTCAATTACTCCCGCCGCTATGTGGATGATGTGGTGGAGGAAGGGGGTCTTCTGGACTACCGTTCTGTCACCACCGCCCCCCCCCGCGTGCGAATCCCGGGGGTGTCCGCGATTGAGAACTGGCTGTTTCCGACAAGTTTTGTGAAAGTTGGCGACGAGCGTTTCCGACTGCCTGGAAAGAGAGACAAGGTCACGCAGTACCTGGGCTTGGACTATCGAGGCAGCGGGCCGCGTATGCTCGCCAAGGGCGACACGCTCGCACGCGGCTGGCTGGAGCTGGGCGACCATCTCTTCGTCGATCGCACCTACCTTGCCTTCCATGATCCCAAGCGGGGAGATGTGACAGTCTTTGTCACGGATGGCATCAAGCGCATGGACGGATCCGATCTTGGCGCCCGCGGGCGCTTCTACATCAAGCGCCTAGTGGGACTCCCCGGAGACGAACTCCGGATCACCGACCACAAACTCTACATCAAGCCCTCTGGCGAAGCGGAGTTCGCATTGGCGGACGAGAGATTTGCGCCGGCTTTCAAGCGCATGTACTCCTTCAAAGGCGGCTATCGGGGCTACTGTCATCTTGGGGGGCAGCACCTGACCACCAACGACGCAGTCTACAAAGTGCCGGAAAACCACTATTTCATGCTTGGCGACAACAGCGAGGGAAGCTTGGACAGTCGTTTCTGGGGTTCTGTCCCCAGGGCGAATCTCGTGGGCCGGGCGTTGTTCGTATGGTGGCCCTTCACGCGACAATGGGGCATCATCGACAAGAATCCACCACTCGATCACGATACCCCGCCGAACATTCCGTAACTGCCGGAATGGTGGGAGCGAACACTGCGGACTCCCCATCCGGCTCGCGCGGTCTTCGCCCAAGAGGCCAAGGCGTCCAATCTCCTATTCGAGCCAGAATTCTGCAGGTTCTGCCAGAAATCCCTCCAACGGGATGCCCTGCGCTCCGACCAGAAGACGACGAGTGACAGGGAACCGGCCTGCAAAGACCTCGATCCCAGGCATGGATGCACGGCGTGCTCCAGATTTTACTTCAATCGCCACCAACTTGTCTCCCCGCGACAATACAAAGTCCACTTCCCGGTTGCGGTCAAGCCAATAGTTCAGGGCGATTCCGGTGCCCCGAATGCTGTTTGCCAGCCAAGCGCCCACGGCACTTTCCACCCAACGCCCCCAAGCATTCCGGTCTTCCAGCAACTCGGAGAGGATGCGCCCATCCAGAGCAGACATGAGTGCGGTGTTCAGGACCAGCAGTTTGGGGCTTGATGCACGAGTGCGAATCTTCTGTCCCGAGTATTTTCCAAGGCCCATGACAAAACCGGCGGCTCCCAGCAAGTCGAGGTAGTGTGCCAGCGTTGTTGTGTTTCCCGCATCATGCAGTTGTCCCAGCATTTTCTGATACGACAGAATCTGCCCGGAATAGAGACAGCCCAACTCGAACAACCGACGGAGCAGAGCGGGCTTGTCCACACGCTGCAGCAACAGAATGTCCTTCGACACGCTCGTCTCGATCAGAGAGTCCTTGATGTACTCGCGCCAACGCTGAGCGTCATTGCGAAGAACTGCAGCACCCGGATAGCCACCATAGAACACCCACTCCTCCAGGGAATAGCCGAATGCCTCGTGCATCTCGGTCAACCCCCAGTGCGTGATAGCTAGCACCTCAAAACGCCCAGCCAAACTCTCCGTCAAGCCTCGTGACAGAAGCAGGGGAGAGGATCCAAGCAAAACCACCTTTAAACAACGACCTGAGGCAGTATCCTCATCCCACAGCCGCTTCACAGTCTCCGACCACTCGGGTAGTTTCTGGACTTCGTCCAATACTAGGAGCGCTTCCCCCGTCGGCGAATCGCGTAGGCGCAGCCGAGCCAAGTCCCACTGCTGCCCCAACCACGCCGAGTCGCGCAGGGTCGGCTCATCAGAAGAGGCATACAGACTGGCACCCGGCCATTCGTCCTGCACTTGGCGCGCGATGACTGTCTTGCCCGTCTGCCGTGGACCGGTTAACACTTGGATGAAGCGCCTCGGTTCCCGCAAACGTTGCGCCAATAGAAGACTTTGCTTGCGCTTGAACATTTTGGCACCCAACAGTTTGCCGATTTACTCAATGTATTGAGTAAATATACTCGCTTCCATGCAGTTGTCTATCCTCTTGGATAGGAGTGGTGCCGCGATTTCCAGTTGGCCTTTCGCAGTGGTACGGTACATGCATCATTACTCGGTCTATGTTGTGCGTACCACAGATACTCACCCATACGTTCGCGTCCCACCCAACTCTTCTGGACCGGCCGCAATGAGCACACAGGAAAACAAGCAGGAATTTCTCGCCCCTCGGGTGGTTCATCTGACCGAGGCGACGGGCGGCGGAGTT
>JAGLDW010001042.1 GCA_023145395.1 Lentisphaeria bacterium
ACCTCCAGCTTGTTCTGCCGGCGTTCATGGCGCGTGGAATCGGAGTGGATGTGATCGCGATGGGGCGCCGGCCGGAGCCCGGCTTCCAGGAGGACCTGGAGCACTATCGATCGCACGGCGCGCGTGTGACTACCCTGCCCATTTCTCACGCAGCGCTATTGCCTGGAGGGGGAGCCGTGCGCGCCTGCCGCGCTCTTCTTCGAGAATGGGATGCACGCATTCTGCACTGCCACTCCACCGTGGCTGGCCTGATCGGCCGACGGGCGGCGCAGGCACTGCCAAATCTGCGCACGGTCTACGCCCCCCACGCCTTTCGCTTTCTCGCCTATCCGTCGGGGATCCGTCGCTGGGTCGCGCTCTCGCTCGAGCGTTGGCTTCTCGGCGCCACCGACGCGCTAGTTGCCGTCTCGCAATCCGAACGGCAGACCATGCTCACCCAGCTTCATGCCGACCCCGAGAGAATCACTCTCGCGGAGAACGCCTTGCCCAGTGCCTTTCCCCCCAAATGCGAAGATGCGGAAGCTGTACGCGCCCAGTGGGGAGTGCCGCCAGGCTGCCTGCTTATCGGGTTGGCTGGCAGACTCTGTCGGCAAAAGGGGCAGGACATCCTCCTGCATGCGCTGGCCCAGCTTGACCAGACATTCCCCGAGTATCGAGTCGTCTTTTGCGGAGACGGACCCTGGGAGCCGCGCCTGCGGAGCCTGGCCGGAAAGCTGGGGATTGCAGATCGCATTCTCTGGCCGGGGCACGATCCACATTTGCCTGCGAAACTGCCGGCTTTCGATGTGGCCGCGGCGCCATCACGCTACGAAGCGCTCAGCTACACACTTCTCGAAATCCTGTGCCAGGGGGTTCCCCTGATTGCCAGTGACATCCCCGCAAATCTGCCCCGCGAATCGCTTCGGGACGTCATACGGATGTTCCCGGCCGGAGATGCACAGGCGCTTGCCTCCGCACTTGCGGAGTTCGCAATTGGACAGGAAAAAGCGCAGGAAGCCGCTCGACGGGGCGAATGCATCGCCCGCGCCGAGTTCCGTCTGGAGCACCAAGTCGAGACGCTGGCGACACTCTACAAAACGCTCTCGAGCACTAGTACTAGCCGCCCAGCAGAGCATTCATGATGTAGAGATCCAGCTCTTCGTAGTCCCGTTCGGAGACGAATCCGGCGATGGCATCATCGTCGAGACTTCTGGACAACGCAAGCAGTTTCTTGAAAATGACCAGACTGTTGCTGAGGTGCTTTGTCGCCACATCGTCCTTCTGCGTGCGCATCGCCTTCACATCCAGCCCCACCATTTCGCCGTTGGCGCCGTAGTTGTGCTTGTCCAGGATGCGAACCTGATTGAACGCCCGCCTGAGATCGACGCTGCCGAAGGATTTGTCCTCGTCGAACTTCAATCCGTTCTGGTCGTTGAGGTGGACGCTCCAGAGTTTGTCGAAGGAGAGGGCGAATCCCATCTCGTCCGAGGGATCAAGTCCGGCGAGAATGGCGTGGGCACTCTCGATGTTGACCCCAATGCGGTCGGCGTCGATGGTGCGCAGACCCAGTGCAATGGCGTGTCCCGTAGTCGGGATATACGTGTGGTCCATGGGTTCGTTTGGCTTGGGTTCGATGGCGATCTTCATGTCCGTGTTGTAGGCCATCATCTCATTGAGCGTGTCCACAATCTGATCCACGGCCCAGGCGCTGTCCTTGGCCTCGCGGATGTACGTTCCCTCGCGGGCGAGCCAGAGGACGATGAGGTTGGTGCCCAAGGCGGCCGCGATGTCGATGCAGCGCTTGAAGCGTTCCCGCGCATAGGCACGGCAAGCCGGATCATTGTTGGTGAAGCCACCATCGATCGTGCGTGGATCCTCCCACAGCCGCGGCGCCACAAATTCCGCCACCAAACCGTGTTCATCGAGCCTCGCCTTGACGGCCTCGGCCTCTTTGATTATCTGCCCCGCTGTCAAATCACCCATATTCGGCACCGCGTCGTCATCGTGAAATTGCACCCCGTCGAACCCGAGCTGCTTGTATGCCGAGAGTTTCTTGTTGAAGGAGACCGAGTCGCGCACGGTGGGGCCAAAGGGGTCGGACCCCTCGTGGATGTTCCAAGGGCCGAATGTGAACGTGAATGTGCCAGCCATGTCTACAACTCCTTTGCCTACTGAAAACACCGGTTTCCGCCGGGAAAAGCCTTGGGGCTCCCCCTTCGTTGTACAATGGACCACTATGCTACACGGAAGCGCAACGCACAAACCACACGGAAGCGGTTGATAAGCATGGGGGGCAAGATGGGTGAACGCGCTTCGTCGATGGGCCGGTCTACGGCGTGGGCAAGCTTCCCTTCGTATCCACCCCCATCAATTCGGCCATGCGTGCGTGCGGTTGCTCCCTGACCAGCTTCCCGTCGTGGTAGAGCCGAACCAGTTCGAACGGGCCGCCAGGCAACGCTTTCGCCGCCACGTTGTCCGGACTGATCGTGTGTCGTCCCATGGTCTTCGACGTGGGCCATTCCGTCTCCGTGTAGACGACGTACACCAGCTCGGAACAGACGATTTTCGATGAGGTTTCCACATCGAAGTTGAAGTCGTACTCCTTGCCGACCTGGCGCAGCGCGAGGCGGATTCGCTCGATGGTTTGCTCGCGTGACATGTCGCGCTTGCGCAGTACGGCCATATCATCGATGTTGAGAAAATGGGGGAGAGTGTTGATGACGACGCCTCCGCGCAGCGCCTCAACCACCCCGCATTCCTTGCGAATATTCTGCTGGTGGGGTGCTAGCATGGGGTCGTCCCACAGCCCGAGCTGCTGCAATTGCTCCTCTGTCCCAAGCCAGATCGCCACATGTCCAAAATGTCCGGGAATAAATGTGTCGGTGAGGCGAAAGGGTGTCTTCTCCAGCAGAATGTCGCCTGGCTTCAGCAATGCCTCGAGGTCAGTGTTCACATTTGCGCGTCCGTGGAGCTTCCCCTTGCGCGTCTCGATCAACCCCACCGTGTTTCCGAAGAACTGGCTGAGCATGCCCATGGAGTTCTCCGCCAGCGCGGCGAGATCCTTCTTGGCCATGCCCAGGCGCACCTTGGTATGCTCGGCGCTGGCGACAATCGGAAGCAATGCCGAATTGGTGGCGAAGTAGGCGCGCGAGGGACTCTGGTCGATCAACTGGCAGAGCACGCGGAAGCTGGGACTGCCGCCGTAGCGTGCGGCTGCCTTCTTCCGCCCCGCATCGCAGTAGGCGAGTTGCGCGCGCGCCTCGAGACGATTGCCGAAGGACAGAAACTCCTCGGTTACATCCCGAAGCAGATTGCGCTTGATCCGGTAGCCTCGGTCTCCGTGATCGAACAGGTTTCGCACTTTGTCGTTCTCGGCCAGGGAGGCGACGTGGAGACGGTAGGTGTCGTACAGAAACAGCGAACCGGCCAGGGAGAACATGGTGCCTTTGACTCGCAGTTCCGTGGGAAGCTCGGGGAGACCCGCCTTGCCGGCCCTCTTCGGACCGCACTCGCGCCAGCCCGCGTGCACATCCACCACTGCAAAGATGCGGCTGCACACATCGACCGCCTCTCGGATCGTGCGGTTGAGCTGGTCCAGATCCTCGCCCGTGAGCGGTTTTCCCGCCTTCTCCCTCTCCTGAATGGCCGTTGCGGCTGCGGCCAGGCGGCGGCGGATGTCGAAGCCCTGCTCCAGAAGTGCGGCGCTGTTCCATATCTCCTGGTCCAACGCGGTGTCGAGCGCGGCCACATTGCCCTTCGCCGCACGCAGCCGCTTGTCGAACTGGCGCCGAGATTTACGCTCGGACACCCGTAGTCTCGAACCAGCCTGGCAGCAGCAGGTCGCCACGATGACGACGGTCACAAGCGCCTGAAGGAGCCTGACCCCTCTGCGAATTAGATTTTTTGGCAGACCATGATGTGGTTTGCGAAACATGATGCTCATTCCCCTTTTCTCGATTGTCGAGGCGGCGCATTGTACGTCAAACGGCTGGACGCCCAGTGCGCGCGGAACGTCTGCGACGCCATAGACGCAGCTTGCGTGTGCGACGGACATAGACGTTCGACACACCATGGGCGCCAGGCGCGGAATGCAGCTGGCGGCACGCCGGATAGTGGACTTCGCGAATGCTCTGGATGTGCCTTTGCGTCTCCTCGGGCGCATGCGGGGCGACGCGACGCCAGTTCGCTCCCTTGCCTGCGACCTTCACGGCGCGGCGCATGCGGGCATAGCCCGCGTTGTAGGAGGCGATTGTGAACAGGGTGCGACGCCACTCCGGTGGGCGGTCCTCCAGCTCGGACCACTTGTCCCAGAGCTGGCGCAGGTAGCGCGCTCCCGCGTCAATGCTGACATCCGCACTGGATAGTTTCGCGGGGGACACTCCCAGCTCCCTGGCGGTCTGCGGCATCATCTGACAGAGTCCGCGCGCGCCAGCCCCACTGGTCGCCCCCGGGTCGAAGTTGCTCTCTTGGCGAATCATTGCCTTGAACAGGCGCCAGTCCCAGCCCACGGGCATGTAGCGCTGCGCTGCACGTCGGATTTCGCGGTCGTAGCGTGTGGCTGTCATCGTGCCGCGCCGACGGGCCGAGACTCGAGACAAGTGCCCGAACACTCCGATGCCCGCGAGAACGATGCAGAGGGGCAGGGGGGAGAGCCAGCTCCGAAACAGCACTCGCTCCAGCCGCGGCCAAGCTCGCGCAATGACGTCCCGCAGGGTCATGAGACGTGCGCGGCGAAATAGAGCATGCCGAAAGTCAGTCCAAACAAATACAGGCCGATGATCACCGCAAAGGCCATGTTCTTCTCCTCGACTTCCTTCTTGAAGTCGACGGGACTGAACTTGTCGAACAATCGAATGCCGATGATGCAGAACTGGATGCAAATCAGCATCCACCCGATTCCGTACAGATAACTCTTGAGTGCGAGCCACAGATCACTCATGTCCGTGCATCTCCTCCATGCCTTGAGGACCACGTTGTTGCCGCTATGTTGGAATGGACGAATCTGCCCCGCAAAGGGGCGGAAGTCAATTTGACCATCCGACGCTCTCGCCAAAATGGTACGTTATTTCCGTGTCAACCCTTAGTGTAATCATTCCGTGCTACAACGAATCGCGGCGCTTGCAGCCGCTGCTGGCTCTCATTGATGGGAACGCGCCCCTCGGCTGGGAGTGGGTATTCGTGGACGACGGCTCCAGCGATGGCACGGGGGACAAGCTCAAAGCCTTCGCGGAGCGCACGGCGGCGGGTGTCAGTGTCCTGCGCCACGATCGGAACCGCGGCAAAGGCGCTGCCGTGCGCACGGGCATGCTGGCTGCTTCGGGACAGTGTGCCGCCTTCGTCGATGCGGACCTCGCAGCATCTCCCCTAGACTTCGCACCCCTGCTCGAGGAGCCCGATCTGCTTGAGGGCCGAGTCATGTACATCGGCACTCGCCGTTCAGATCGCTGCCAAAGGCGCTTGCTGCGTGCTCTGGCAGGGCGTGCCTACCGGCTCTTCGCCTGCCTGATCACTGGCCTGCGCGTCGGCGACACCCAGTGCGCTTTCAAGATTCTCGCCACGCAGCAGGCCAAGGAAATATTTGGCCAGATGCGTTCTGAAGGCTATGCCTTCGACGCTGAGTTGATGATGCTCGCCACCCGGCGCATCGGCATGGAGATTCGCGAAATCCCCATCGACTGGGAGGAGCAGCCCGGCAGCCGCATCCGCCCCTGGCACGTCTGGCACATGGCCCGCGAAGTCCTCGCCATGCGCCGCAATAATCCAAAATGCGAGTAATTTGGCACTCCCTGAACAGGAAAGAGGAGGATGGCGATGACGGTGCACAAGATGAATCGAATGATTGCGGTGCTGGCGGTTGTCACCATGGCACGGGCCGATACGCTTTTGCAGCAGGGATACTTTGCCCCCGGGAGCGCCGCGGACCCAGCCAAGGGAATCTCCCGGACCCATATCCGGTTCCACACGGAGGCATTGGTCCACGCGGACAACGCCGGTGAGATCCGGCTCGTGGCACGGTGCGTGAAGATCGGGCGCTACAAAACACCGCTCACTTTGAAGTTCCTTCCACTCGGAGATCAGGCTGCCAAACCAGAGACGCACACCGTGCTCGCTGGCGAAGTCGCCGAAATCATCCTGAAGACTCGCCCTGGCGCCGTGCATCGGCTCATCGCGGACGCGGGGCGCAACGCATACACGCTCGAGTGCCTGAGCGGCGGACGTTTGGCATTTCCCGCGGAGATCGGGGGCACGTCCTTCCACGGGATCCGGAAGGCGGCTCCCATCTACTTTTTCGTCCCCAAGGGCGCGCGCCAGTTCAAGGTGAAACTTGAAGGGGAGGGCGTGGGCGAAATCGTATCCGCCAGGATTTTCACCCCCGACGGCACCGTGGTGGCAACATTCGACACCATCGGCGTATTCGAACGCATAGTGACGGTGAGCGTGCCCGCCGGAATGGACGGCGCTGTATGGAAAGCCGAACCGGCTCGAGTGCCGGGCAAGCTGTTCGAAGACTTTGCCATCTCGTTCGACGGCGATGTGGTTCCGTATGTCTCGGAGTCCCCTTCGGGCATACTGGCGCCTCTGTTTGGCGTTCGCACGCCCGCGATTGCCTGGCAGATCGGCCGGGACGCGGCGCCGAAAGTCACCGTTCGACTCTACTCGCAACTCTCGGAAATTGACTTGCGTCTGAAGTTCAGCGTGCGCAATGGCGACGGTGCCATGGTCCAAGAGAAGATGGTGCCCACTGCGGGCAAACGCGACATCGTGCTGGCCTTGGAGGGACCCCTTGCCCCTGGTGAATACGCCTGGTCCGTCTCCGCGATCGATGCGGAGGGAAAGGCACTTTTGTCCCGGGACGGCATCTGGGTTCTGGTGCCGCGTCCGAAGCAGATGACGGCGAAGGATGGACTGCTCTGCAACGGCAAGCCGTTCTTCCCTCGCGGTCTCTACCATGTCGCGCCCGAGGACTATGCTCTGGTCGCCGCCCATGGTTTCAACTGCGTGCAGACCACTGCGGGAGTCCCCCCGGTGCGGAAACGCTCCCAAAGCTGGGTCAACGGCAGCGTCGAACTCGCCGCCGCCGCAGGATTGAAGAGCTGTGTGGCGCTCTACTGGTCAGGCCGCCCAAACGGCAGCGAATGGCGAAGACAGTTCCAGGGAGTTCTCAAGCATCCCGGCGTGTTGGCGTGGATGATCCAGGACGAGCCCGACGGGCAGTTTGTCTCGCTCGAGCTTATGGCCCGATCCTATGCCTACATCCGGGCGAACGACCCCGAGCGTCCCGCCTACACCTGTCTGTGCCGACCGCAGATGTATGGACGCTATGGGAGCCAGACCGACTACATGAGTCTCGATGTGTATCCGATCGGCCGCTCGCCTATCACGCAGATCGCCAAGAGTTTGGAGCGCGCCCAGAACGTGGTGCCAAACGTGCCATTCTGGTTCATTGGCCAGATTTGGCCGTGGCGCGGCAAACCGAATGTCACCCCGGCACAGCATCGTTGCATGACCTATCTGGCGCTGACACACGGCGCGCGCGGACT
>JAGLDW010001043.1 GCA_023145395.1 Lentisphaeria bacterium
CAGGTCCAAGTGCATGCCGACGCGTGCGCCTGGCAGTGCCTCGCGGAGCTGGCGAATCCAAGCCAGGCACTCGTCTGGGAGATACCCGAAACCACGTCCTTCGTCGCAGGGCTCTCCGTGGTTCATGTGCAGGTTTTCGACCCCGATGACGAGACCATCGGACACCAATGGGCGCAGGCTGTCCGCGTAGACCTTCGTGAAAGCGGTCCAGGCGATGCCTCCGGGCGTCATCTCACCCAGGCTTGCGCGCGGAACATGCACGGTGACACGATCCGCGCCAAGACGCATAGCCAGCTCTGCGAACTCCGCAAACTCCTCTATTCCCGCCACGGTCCCTCCCTTCCAGCGTAGATTCGGGGCATGTAGCGAAAGTGTGGCTCCTCCGCTGGCCCGCCACTGCGCGACGCGGGCCTTCAGCACCCCTTGATCCGTCGTCAGCGCTTCCTTGGCACGCAGTTCGACACAGGGGATGCCCGCCGCCGTCGCCTCCTTCAGATAGGGAAGTGTCCGCGACATGGTGGAGACCCCGAGCAGGGCGGCAAACTCCTTGCGGTTCGTTTCGGCCCAAGTGCGTGGATCCGCCTGCGGCCAGGCGATGTCATCGCGCCGCCACGCGCCTGAAGGCTCCCGTTCGAAGAGCGCCACTGCCGGAGGGCCGTGCTTGGCCTTGTCAGGATCGAGCCCTCGTACGAGATGGACAGGCACACCTCCCAGGCGGGAGACCCCGTCAAAATGCTTGTGCCCAGCCACGATCAACCCAAGTTTTTCCGACGTGCAGAGCGATTCGACCCAGGCGGAGTCCTCGGTGACGAGTTCCTGTGGAGGCCAGTGTGTGAGCAAGACGACATCACCCGGATGCTCTGCAAGCCGTTGCTCCAGGCGAGCCTTCTCCTCGTCCCAAACACCTCCGTCCGCAGTATCGACGGCGAGCATGGACCATTCAGTCCCCTGGAAACTCGTTGGCTCCGAGAGTTTCGCGCGGGCGCGCTCCGCCTCTTGCGCAGTCCGCAGTTCCGCGTTCCCCGGTGTCGAGACAATGGGGATGGAAGTGGATTTGAGCAGCTTCTGGAAACGTGCGACCGTGCGGAGATCTCCCGCCGCTGTGACATCTCCCGCCGCGGCAATCACCTCCACGTCTCTCTGGACGCAGACGTCCAGCGCCCAGGTCAGCGCCGCCTCCTGCGCACTGTCCTCGCAGTCTGGCAGGTGGCAGTCGGCGATGACGGCGAAGGACTTCATGTGATCTCACTTCCAACGTTTTGGGCGCTGTTCTTGTGTTCGCGGATGAAGAGGACGACCACCAACGCCACGATGATCTGGCCGGTGCAGGTGACGAGGAAAGGGGCGCGGAGCCCCCAGTTCTGCGCAATCCAGCCGCCGGTGAAGGGGCCGAATGCGAAGCCTAGAATGCTCAGTGATGTGGCGATTCCGTACGCCCTCCCGACGTTCGATCCCCGCGTGGTGCGCTGGATGCTCGCGTTCGCGGCCGGCATCATCCCCGCAACCGCCAATCCGAAGAGGATGCGCACGGCGTAGAGCTGGGGAAGATTTTGCACGAACAGATGCCCAAGCGAGGCGACCGAGGCGCAGAGCGCACAGGTGATCAGGATGCGTTTATGCCCCCAGCGGTCGCCCGCATGACCAAGCACGGCCGCCGAGATCGCCCCCACCAACGCCGCTGATGCGATGACACTTCCTGTAACACTGTTCAGCCTCTTGATGTCTCCGACGAGATCCTGGATGATGAGGGGGAATGCGGGGCTGGCGGTGGAGTTGCTGAAGCGTACTGCAAAAAGGACGAACACAGCCGCAAGGAAGCCTGGCGCGGCGAGGATGTCCATGACGTTCTTGCGGGCGCTCCCCCCCGGCTCGGAAGGCGGGGGCGTAAAGTTCTCCCGTGTGCCAAAATACGCCACGACTCCCCCAAGCAGAATGATGACGGCGCCAATGCGGAAGGCCCAGCGGTAGCCGAAGTAATCCGCCGCCAGGCCACCTGCCAGCGGGCCCAGACACATGCCGACATACACACCCGCCTGCATCATGCCGAGAGCGAATCCGCCCCGGCGTTGCGGAACCACGCTCGCAACCAGCGCCACACTCGCGGAGATCGTGCCGGTGAACGCCCCCTGCAACAGGCGGCACACGAAGAGCTGACCGACGTTCTGCACGAAGGACATGAGCATGAGAACGAAAAAACCGCCGATCATCGAGCGCACCACCATCGCCTTGCGACCGTACCGGTCCGCGAGCGCCCCCCAGACAGGGGCGAACAGCGCAAGGGTGATTCCAGCCGCCGACATGATCGCGCCCGCCCAGAATGCTTGATCCGCCTTGCCCTCTATCCCCAGATCCCGGATGAAGAACGGGACGAACGGAAAGGCAAAGGCGAAGCCGATAATCGAGCAGACCTGGGCGACGAACGCCGATACGAATGTGCGTTTCCAATGTGTCACAGGCAATCGGGGAGGGCGTGGCGCCCATGTGTTGTAGGTGAGAACCCAGGTCGCATGTCAATTGAGATCCGCCGCAGAGAGCGCGGCGCGGCGTACTCTACACACCGAGTGGGGGAATGCCACAGCCGCGGACCCATCACTCCTCTAAATGCACTCTCCGACTTTTTTTCTCTTCCGTCAGCCCTATCTTGATTCTCACGGCTGGCCAAGAGACAGGCACACAATCACGATAGAGAAGCAGCGCTGCAACAGAAGGATTCAGACACATGCAACTTGGCGTAAACACCGTGCTGTTCGGCGGGCATGACCTGCGGACGGCATTCCAGCACATCAAGTGGGCGGGCTACGATGCCGTCGAGATCTCGGCGCTCGACGGATGCGGTGCGTTTGGCGACCCGCTGGGGGAGCATCTGCATCTGGGGGACTGGCGGAAGGACGCTGCGCTCATCCGACAGGTGCGAGAGGAGTTCGAGCTGCCCATCACCGCCATGGAGGTGGGGCCGCTCGACGAGGAACGTGTGCTGCGGGCATTCGAGGCGGGCGCCGAGCTGGGCATCCCCATCATCAACATCGGCCCGAGCGGAAAAAGTGGAGAGCCTGGAGATCTGGAGGCCTGCATCGAACACATGGCCGCCCTCGCCGAGGAAGCCGAGAAGCACGGTGTATGCCTCTGTGTGAAAGCCCATATCGGCAATTCCATGTTCGACACGACCACCACGCTCGAAACCATGGCTGCCATCCCCTCGCCAGCCTTTGGCATCGACATGGATCCCAGCCATATCCACCGTGGGGGAGAAGTGCCCAAGGAAGCGTTGAAGGAGGTCGTTTCACGTGTGCGCCATGTGCACATTCGCGACTCCGGACCCGGACCCGCCCCAGGCAAGGCCGAGGAGCAGGCATGTGGGCGCGGAGAGATCGACCTAGTCGGATACTGTGGCGTTCTCGTCGAAGCCGGTTATGAGGGACCGATCAATCTCGAGATCATCGGCGCCTCCCAGTACGAGGTCAGTCGCGGCGCCATCATCGCGGCGGAGAGCCGGGGCTTTCTACGGGCCGCGCTCTTATAGATCAACGCGTGCGAGAGGAATACCGTCCGATCCGTCCGGACGGTATTCCCGCGCAACCACTAGCTACTTCTCCCGATGGAAGGGCCAAGCCATGATTCCGCCTTCCATCACCTTTACGTTTGTCCAACCCCTTGCCTTGAGCAGGCTGGCGGCCTCGTAGCCTCGCAACGAGATCTTGCAGTAGCAGATGATCTCCCGATCCTTGTCTTCGGGAAGCTCGCAGAGTCGGGGGCGCAGAGCACCCAGGGGAATGAGCACCTCGCCAATGCCAAGCCGCATCTGTTCGTACTCCTCGGGACCGCGAAGGTCCAGCAGCAGAGCATCTGTGCCAGCCAGCACTTTTTTCTGGACCTCGAGCACTGAGATTCCCTCCATGCGGTCGAGCATCTTGTTTTCGAGGACGTGAGCCGCCATGATCACATGATCGACAGCGGGAGAGAACGGCGGCGCATAGGGCAGGTCCGCATTGGCCACATCCTGCACCGTCATGCCACCCTGGATCGCCATCGCCATAGTGGCGATACGCTTGCTCACATCTCCCGGCCCCACACACTGAAAACCAAGAATCTTTCCTGTGACACGATCGGCCACTGTCTTGCTGAGTAGCAATTTCGAATCCATGAACTGTGGTTTGTCCGGACCCGCAACCACGGCCTCGACGACATCAAAGCCCGCTTCTTTTGCCTGCATTTCACTCAAACCCGTGGCGCCGGCCGAGAAGTCGAACACCTTGCAGATACCCGTCTGCGTGGTGCCGGGGAAGACGACATTGTCTCCACAGACGATGTTCTGGGCGGCGACTCGCCCCTGGAGATTCGCCAGGTCGCCATAGGGCGCCAGCGTTGGCTGCCCCGTGATGCGGTGCTTGATCTGCACGCAATCACCTGCGGCGTAGATGTCTGGATCCGAGGTCTGCAGATAGTCGTTTACCACGATGCCGCCACGCTCGCCAATCTCCAGGCCAGAGGCCTTCGCAAGAGCGACGTTCGGCCGGACTCCGATAGCCACGACGGCCAGTTCGCACGGCAGTTCCGTGCCATTGGCCAATTTGATGGCCGTGAGTTTGTTGTCTTCACCAAGGAATGCCGCCACGCCGTTGTCCGTGATCACATCCGCGTTCATGCTGCGCACATGGTTTTCAAGCAGCTTCGCAAGCTGAAAATCCAGGAATTTCAGGATCTGCGGAAGCATCTCCACCACGGTGACTTTGATGCCGGCGAGCTGTAGTGCCTCGCAGGTCTCGATGCCAATCAAGCCACCGCCAACGATGACGGCATGCTTGATCTTGCCCTCGTCCCTCACTTTGCGAAGAAAATCCGCATCGTGCATGGACTGCAGGGTGGTGATGCCCTCCAAGTCGATACCGGGCACTGGCGGCATGACGGCTGTGGCACCCGTGCTCACCACGAGTTTGTCGTACTTCATGACAGATTCAGTGCCTGTTGCCACGTCGCGCATGCTCACGACCTTGGCTGCTCGATCAATATTCGTCACTTCAGTGCCAGTCATGGCCTCAATGCCTTTTGCCTTAAAGAAAAAGGCCGGATTTCGCACGGCGCCAGTGGGCGTGGCCAGCAACTGATTCCGATCGTCGAAAACGCCACCCACATAGTAGGGATAGCCGCAAGAGGCCATGGACAGATCCGGTCCACTCTGGATGATGGTGATTTCCACATCCTGATCCAAACGGCGAATCTTGGAGGCGGTTTTGGGGCCTGCGGCTGATCCGCCGATGACGACGATATGCTGAACGCTCATGACAAAGAATCCTTTTTGCTAGTCTCAAGTTCCGACACGAAATCCAGACCTCTTCCGGTCAAGTATGTATGCAAATGGAGCCGCAGGCACTCCATCATATTCAAAACATCCCGATTGCGGAGAGTGCAATGCTTGAATGCCCCCTCCCGCCGACTGGAGACTAGGCCACTCGCCTCAAGGGTCTGCAACTGCAGCGACATGGAGGATTGCGTGCAGCCAAGCTCCTGGAATAGCTCGGTAACGGTCTTCGGACCATCCCGAAGAACATCCAGAATCCCCAGGCGAACGGGATGACCCATCGCCCGCAGCACGCGGCTTGCAACGTCTCGCTCGTTCGCTGTCATTCGCTAAAAACCTCCTTGTGCAGATCCGCTTCGTCATATCTCAATAGTCGCAGGGATTCATATATTCCAATTTCCGAATATGTCAACCCGTAAAAGTCTCATGGGGCGCATGTCAGTTCCGTAGGTGGTGGGTTCACGCAGATTCTTTACTCGGGCACGCACCACTGCCCTTGCGGCGGCGTACCCAACAGGTTACCTGATCATTACCGTAGACGAATTCGCAGGTTGCGAATCTGCCAGGGCGCGGTGGGGACAAGGATGCAGTTGGCTTCGACCGTCACGGTCTCGTCCAGTGAGCGCC
>JAGLDW010001044.1 GCA_023145395.1 Lentisphaeria bacterium
CGGATGGCGTCTACATCTTCAACGAATACAATGCCCGTCGTCGGTACTTGCACGACATTGGGGACGCGAGCACACTTCGCAGCAAGCCGAAACTGTACTTTGCCACCGTCCGCAACGGCTCGCCCGCACGCTACCTCGTCGGCGGAAACAAGTATCTGAACCGCCAGCTGCTCTCGCCGGAGAATCCCCTTCCGCTTGCCAAAGACGAACCCGTCGTGCTGGAACTGGCTATTGGCGAGGATTTCGCCCAGATGAGGGGAACGGATATCGATCCGGAGATCTTGTGCCGATTGGAACTAGAGGGGCTGACGGCGAAGGGCGAGGAGCCCGAGGTGGTCCTCAACGGTCACACGCTTGTCGGCGCCACCTTCGGCGCGGGGGGATTGCAGTTCCCCGTGAAGCCTGCCTGGCTCAAACGGGGGCTCAATCGGGTAGAGGTGTCCTGCGCCATGGCGCAGGACGAATTGGCCGACGATGGCGCACCCAGCAAGAATGACGTATGGGATGCGGTATACACTGGCGACCACGTCATGAAGATGCCGACTCAGCTCCCGTGGCGGCGGCTGTTCCGCAACCTCGACTGGGTGGAGGAGACGCGGGATGGCGCACTGTTCCTGGCCGACCGGGGGACGGGTCCGAACGAATGGGCGAGTATCGTGTATCCCTGGGATGCCGCGGCAACCCGAACTGCAGTTGTCGAAGCGAGTGTCAAGGTTGTCTCAAGCAGTGATCCGCTCGGCGTCTGCCTGCGCGTGAGCAATGGGCGTTCGCTGGAATACGTAACCCTTGAACCTCAGCGGGTGAGCCTGCACTTTGCTGGACTTTCCGTGAACCAGGACACCACCGATGCGTTCCATACGGTTCGGGTCGCCACAAAGCAGAACGACATCCGTGTCTACATCGACGGCAAACTGGCGCTCGACGGACGGGGGCGATTCACGACCCCGGCTGGGGATGAAAAGCATTGGTTGGACTTCTCTTACGGCAAGCAGGACTGGAACAAGCGCTCTCTTGCCTTTGGTTCGGCATCGGGGCCGGGCGCGGGTGAAGCGCTGTGGCGTGACATCAGACTGCGCGACAACGCTCTGGCATGGACGGACCTGTCGTTCCGCGTCAGCTACCCCGTTCGGGCGGCGAATGTCCCCGCCTGGGACGTTGAGCTGGATGGCAAGGCACTGCCAGGAAAGCCGTGGCGCGTGAACTACCTCCGTGAAGCCACGCTAGCCGAAATCAGAGACGACTGCCTCTATGTGGCTGACAAGGGCGAAACGGCTGGCGACTACCTGTATTTCACCTACCCCTGGAAGGTTCAACCGGAGACGGGGGGAACGGTCGAGGCAAGCGTGAAGCTGATCTCCGGATGGTGCGCGATCCGCTGCGACGACGGCGTGCATTCCGTGCGTCTGGAGATCCATCCCGGACAGATCCTGCTCAGGGGGAGACGAGCTTCCACCTACGCCATGGACACCACCGATGCATTCCATGCGTACCGAGTCGTGACGAAGGGAAAGGACATCAAAGTCTACGTGGACGGCAAGCTGCGGATTGACGGCACAGGGCTCTACACCAAGCCTAGCTCGGGTGGCCGGAACGACGTGGGCTTCGGCTGTGCCA
>JAGLDW010001045.1 GCA_023145395.1 Lentisphaeria bacterium
GTTGTTGTATAATCCGCCGCCTGCATGGGTCGTTCCGTAGGCGATGCCCAGGATGCTGACGTCTCCACCAAGAACCGTGCCGTCGTACCCGGTTTGCACGTCACCCAGCAGGTAGCTGATGGATGAGGCACCATTACTACCTCCATGGAGCCCGGCACCGTCCACGGGATAGACCGCGTAATAGTAGATGCCACGGTCGGGGAGAAGGTCAGAGTAAGCTGCGACAATACCGAGCGTTATCACCTTGCCCCAGGCAGGATCGGCAACAGCGGCGGCCCAATTCAAGGGTATACTCGGTTTTTGGTTGCCACCCACGTCATCGTATTCGGGATAGACAGAGGTGACATAGTCACCGTTGTGCCAGACTGCGCGCCACACTTCAACCCCTGTCTGATCCCCTCCGGGATTCGTCCAGGCCAGCTTGACCTTCTCAAGGCCCCGCTCCGCTGAGAGATTGTTGATGTTGCCCGGTGCGGTCTTGTCGATGATGATGTCGTCCTGCTCGTAGGTCCACCTGTTTGAGGGAATTTCCAAGAAACGGGCGTAGACGGTCCTTGTGCCTTCGGTGGTGGGGTCCAAAGTCCAGTCAGCGGTCGTGGCGTAGGAAACAGCAGGGTCTGGCGACCAGTCGGTTCCATTGTTGGTGTTGGAAAACTGCATGCTCGTGGCACCGACCACTTCCATGGAGAGCTCGACATCCTCGCTGGCAGTTTTATTGTCACCGTCGTTGATCAGGAAGAAGATCACATCGAGGTCGGTCATATCCACTGTCGTGGATGTGTCGCCGTCGCTGCCGGGCGGCTGTTCCTCGTTGACCACGTGGTCTGTCCCTTTGGAGTAGAAGAAAAAAGTTCCGTCTGGGTCGCCCACGACCATACCCGTATTAAATACCAGAGGGGTAGTATCGTCGACGAATTCACCGTAATAGGTCCAAGTCGTAACCCCCGGCCCCTTGTAGAAAAGCTCCACTTTGGTGAAGTCACTTCCATCTTCTGGGAGTTCAATTTCGTAGGAGACGTCGAAGAAGGAATCAACCTGGAACTGATCAAGGGCTGTTACTTTGGTCACCGGAGCCGTTGCGTCCTGAGTCGAGGATTCGACATCGGACCAGAGCGAAATATTGTTCAGGTCGTCTCGTGCCTTTACGCGGAATGAATACGTAACTCCGTCGGTAAGGCCGGTCAACGCATAGAATAGATCCGTGGTCCAGTCCTTGAAGCCAAGGACACTGGCGAAGCCATCATCGGAGTATTCGGCATAGTAGGCCGAAGCGCCGGTAGCAGATTCATCGAGCCAAGTAACGGTGATGGCCGTTCCTTGAGTATAGTCAGGCACTTCCACCCAGGTAGGTGCGTCCGGGGCAGTGCAATCCACCGGGATCCCTGCAGTCCCATTGAACGTGACCGGCGTGATGAAAATATTGTCGAGGTCCCTCAGGTCCACGTTGGTCATGCTGACTACGCCTGTGCCGGTCCCCGCGCCGTGGAAATTCACGGAAAACAGGTCGGCTTCTGCGGAGATGCCGACGGATCCGCCCATGATCGCGTAGTCCAGTTTGTAGACATGACCTGCCGTGATCTCGGTGATCTCGGTATGTACGCTGGCCCCGGAGGGCAGTGTGGCGAAAGTGACATCGGTATCGTCAAAGGTCAGGGACGCATCGCAAGCGACCCTCACGGTGTATCCACGGACCTCGGGAGCGTCCCCCGGCGTGTAGTGGAAGTTGACGAG
>JAGLDW010001046.1 GCA_023145395.1 Lentisphaeria bacterium
CGTGCAACTCGACATAGCCGGCCCGTTCATAGAACTGTGCAATTCTGGATTCCAGATAGGCTGGGAAGGCCTCCTCGCCGGGAATCTCCTCAAGGCGTCCGGATACCTCCCGCATGGCTTGCGCCCACCGGGAGGTGGAATCGGCCATCAGCAGAATGTTCAACCCCATCTGCCGGTAGTACTCGCCCAAGGTGGCTGCTGTATACACAGACGCCTCTCTGGCGGCGACCGGCATGGAACTTGTGTTGGCAATGATGATCGTGCGTTCCATCAGCGAGCGACCAGTTCGAGGATCGACAAGCTCAGGGAACTCATGAAGAGTCTCGACGATTTCGCCAGCCCGTTCGCCACAGGCCGCAATCACCACAATGTCCACCTGGGCATTGCGGCAGGTGTTCTGCTGCAGGACGGTCTTGCCGGCGCCAAAGGGGCCGGGGATGCAATACGTGCCGCCGAGGGAGACGGGGAAGAATGAGTCGATGATGCGGTACTGGGTGACCATTGCCTGGTCGGACACCAGCTTCTTGCGGTAGGACGCGATCGGCAGCTTGATGGGCCACTCGAAACACATGGTGACCGGGAAGGTGGAGCCCGTCTCGTCAGCCAGTACAGCAACCTGTTCCTCAATCGTGTAGTCACCTGCCGGAACTAGGTGCTTGACCGTGTACTCCCCCCCCATGTGGAAGGGCACCATGATGAGGTGTCTGACCGCATGCTCCTGAACGTGCCCCAAGGACATGCCGGCGATGACCACATCACCCTCTTTGGCATCGGGCTGGAAGGACCACTTCACCGTTTCGTTGAGGGGGGCGGCAGTCGTGCCGCGGCGCAGGAAGAAACCATGCTGCTCCGCCAGGTCATGCAGTGGATTCTGCAACCCGTCATAGACGCTGCCCAGAATTCCGGGCCCCAGTCGAATCGACAGCATCTCCCCGGAAAACTCGACTTTGTCACCTGCGCGCAGACCACGAGTGCTCTCGTAGACCTGCAGGGAGACAAAGCCCTCCTCGATCTTGATGATCTC
>JAGLDW010001047.1 GCA_023145395.1 Lentisphaeria bacterium
TTCTCCATAGGAATCAATGACCTCTCTGAACGAACGCTGAATCCGGTGCGCGTCCCATTTACGGATGAACTCATAGCATACGGTTGACGCGGACAGCTCTCCATCCTGGCTAGCGGGATCAAGAGCTGTCCGCGCTAGTCCTAAAGTAGAGCACACTCGCGCCCGGGTCAACGGCAACGAGCTGACAAGTTCGTGTCGTTGCTCGTCAGGAAGTGCTTTTTTGGGGGGAGGCGAGGATCGGCGGGCTTTTTTTGTCCTCAGGCCAGGCCAAGGAGACGCAGGCGATAGTTTAGGCGCTGCCGGTTGACCCCGAGCCTCCGTGCGGCCTCGCTGCGGTTCCCTCCTGTTTCCTCTAGAGTTTGCGATAGAAGTTGGCACTCGAACTTCCGCATGCATGCCAGATAGTCGGCCGTGTCGGGCGTGTACGTATGCCGTTCCCCCGAGCCGATGCGCATTTGGGGTTCGAAGAGATGCGCGTCCAACGTTCCCTTCTCGGAGAGGATGACCGCGCGTTCGATTGCGTTGCGGAGTTCGCGCACGTTGCCCTTCCATTCCGCTGCCTCAAGCAATGCCATGGCGGTCGTGGAGAGGCTTTTCACGTCTCGCCCGTACCGCGTGCTGGCCTGGCGCAGGAAGTGGTCAGCGAGCAGGGGAATGTCCTCGCGGCGGTCTCGTAGCGCAGGCATTCGCACCGCGAACACATTCAGGCGGTAGAACAGGTCTTCCCGGAACCGCCTCTCCTCCAGCAAGCGCTGCAGATTCTGATTTGCCGCGGCGACGAAACGGCAGTTGACCTCGTAGTCGCCCGTCCCACCCACTGGGCGGGCTCTGCGTTCCTCGAGAACACGCAGGAGCATGACTTGGAAGTTCAGAGGCAGCGTGGCGATCTCGTCGAGAAAGATTGTGCCTCCAGCCGCTTCGCGGATGACGCCCGGGCGATCCATGTCCGCGCCCGTAAAGGCACCCTTCACATGCCCGAACAGCTCCGAGGCGATGAGCGTTTCGGAGAAGGCGCCGCAGTTGAGCGCTACGAAGGGATCGTTCCGGCGCGGCGAACGCTCGTGGACGCGGCGCGCGGCCAGCTCCTTTCCCGTGCCGGATTCGCCTGTGATCAACACGGTCGCATCCGTCGGCGCCACTTTGTCCAGAAGCTCGGCGATGCGCTGCATGGGCGGGGAGTCGCCGATCAGTTCCGATTGCCCGCTTTGGCCGGCGAGGTCGTCGCGCAACTGTCGGTTTTCCATGACCACCTGTCGCCACGCCACCGCCCGTTGCAGAGAGAAGGCGAGGTCCTCCGCATATCGTGCGATCGTCTCCAGGTCGTCACTCGGCGCCTCGACCACATAGTCGAAGGCACCTTTCTTCATTAGATCCACGATCACTTTCGGGGATGTCTGCTGGGTGGAGATGACCACGGGAATGCCCGGCGCCTCCGCACGAACCGCCTCGAGCATCTCCCACGCGTCCAAGTCATCGCCGATGTCCATCGTCCGCCCGATGCAGAGTGCGTGGGGAAGCTGCTCCATCCGACGCAAGTGCGCCAAGCCGTCGCGCTGACAGTCAATGTCCACCACCTGCCACTGACGGCGTGCGGCCGCAAGCGCCTCGGGGCGGAACCCGCTGGTCATCAGGATCGTCTCCATCTCCATACTCCTGTCTTGAGAACAACGCACACTGCTATTCACACTCGTTTCGCAAGAAAATATGCATGCGCGCAAAGAAACTGCCATGCGGGATGTATGGATTTCTTGCATATCGATGCCTGAATGCGGTTGGCATGAGTTTTGCTATACACTTCTTTCTAAAGTGTCTTCTAGTCTATTTGTGGTTTGGTGTCGCGTGCGCGACACAGTTGCATCTTTCATCATCGGAGCGGTACAATGGCTGACCAATGCGTGTGTACGGAAGAACTGGCGATACTGGGTGGACCAAAATCGTTTTCCGTCGATCCCGGTACAATTTCCACGTGGCCCATCATCACCGAGGAGGACGAATCGGCGGTCCTTGAGGTACTGCGCCGCGGCGGCATGAGCGGGACGGATGTGACAAAGCTTTTCGAGGCGGACTTTTCCGCTTGGACGGGCATGGAATTCGCGCTCGGCTATCCAAATGGCACGGAGAGTCTGCGTGCCGCCATGTGGGCATGCGGCGTGGGCGCTGGCGACGAGATCATCTGTCCAAGCGTGACCTATTGGGCGAGTGCGGCGCCGGCGTTGGCCTTGGGGGCGGCGGTGAACTTTGCGGAAATCGATCCGGACACGCTCTGCATCGCGCCTGGTGACATCGAGCATCGCATCGGTCCGCGCACAAAGGCTATCGTGGTGGTGCACTACGCAGGATATCCCGCAGACATGGACGAGATCATGGAGATCGCCCAACGTCGAGGCGTGAAGGTGATCGAGGATGTCTCGCATGCCCAGGGCTCATTGTACAAGGGACGGCTATGCGGCACGATCGGTGACATCGGCGCCATGTCCATGATGGCCGGCAAGAGTCTGGCGATTGGCGAGGCGGGCATGATGATCACCAACAACCGCTCACTGTACGAACGCTGCATCGCCTATGGTCACTACGAGCGTACCGGGGCGCGTAGCCACTACAATCCGGCGGATCAGCAGATCACCGATGACACGCTCAAGTTGTACAGTGGTGTGCCCCTGGGTGGGTTCAAACACCGCATGCATCAGCTCTCCTCGGCCGTGGGACGTGTCCAGTTGCGGCACTATCCTGCGCGAATCGCGGTGATCCAGAAGGCGATGAACCAGTTCTGGGACTGCCTCGAGGATGTCCCTGGCGTGAAGGCGCATCGCCCCGCCAAGGATTCGGGATCGACCATGGGTGGCTGGTACTATGCGCGTGGTCTCTACCGTGCGGAGGAGCTTGGCGGACTGCCTTGCGCCAAGTTTGCGGAAGCCGTGCGCGCCGAGGGTGTTGGCGCGGCCAACGCGGGTGCCAATGCCCCCTTGCACACGCACAATGCATTTCACACTGCGGATCTCTTCGGCGTCGGCAAACCGACCATGGTCGCTTGGACCGATCGCGATGTGCGTCAGGCTCCAGGGACGCTGCCCATCTCCGAAAGCATTGCCGACATTGTCGTTGGCGTGCCGTGGCTCAAGCAGGACTGTCCCGAGATCATCGAAGCCTACGCCGCCGCCTATCGGAAGGTGGCGCTGCAAGCGGATAAACTGCTCGCATAGAAACGTTGCGAAAGCTCTCCCGCACACAAAAGCCTGAAAGTTAAAGGAAGGAAGCCAACCGAATGGAACCCACACCCGCAGGAACGGTGCGCTATGGCATCATTGGCACTGGCATGATCGCCCGCATGCACGCGGAGGCGATTCAGCTGGTGGAGAACGCGGAGTTGACGGCCGTGTATGACACCGTGGGTGAGCGCGCACGCAACTTCGCGCTCGATTTCCGTGCGGACTGGGAGGGGGATTTTGATGCTTTTCTGGCCCGTGAGGACATTGATGCGGTGACTGTGGCGACCCCGAGCGGCGCACGTGCGGACATGGCGATCCCTGCTGCACGTGCTGGCAAGCATCTGCTTTGTGAGAAGCCATTGGAGGTGACGACGGAGCGTGTGGACGCCATCATCGAGGCCTGCTGGGAGAACAACGTCATTCTTGGCTGTGTATTCCAATCGCGCATGTCCCGGAGCGTGCGGCACATTCGCCAGGCGCTGGACAGCGGTCGCTTTGGCCGCCTGGTCATGGCCAACGTGCAGGTGCCGTGGTTCCGCACCCAGTCCTATTACGATGGTTCCGGTTGGAGGGGAACATGGAAATTGGACGGAGGGGGCGCTTTGATGAATCAGAGCATCCACATCGTCGATCTACTGCTCCATTTCATGGGCGAACCCGAATCTCTCTGCGCCTACTGCGACACCCTGGCTCATGAGAGGATCGAGGTTGAGGACACGGCGGTGGCGGCAGTGCGTTTCAAGAATCGGGCACTGGCAACCGTGACGGTCACCACGGGCGCGGCACCGGGATTCCCCCGGCGACTGGAGATCTGTGGCACGCAGGGATCGGTCGTGATGACGGATGACCGGTTGATGCGCTGGCAGTTTGTGGACCAGAACGATGCAGACGATGCCATTTTTAGCGACAGTGTGCCTAGCGAGGGCATTCAGGGCGGCGCGTCGGATCCGGCTGCGATCGGCTGCGAGGGCCATCGTCGGCAGATCGAGGATCTGACCCAGGCCATTCTGGAAGGCAGCCAGCCTGCTGTTTCCGGTGTGGAGGCCCGCCGCGCCGTCGAGTTCATCCGAGGCATCTACCAGTCCGCCGAGACGGGCGAAATGCACGTGTTCTGAAGAAACTTTCGACCCTTCTCTCCGGCTGGAACACGGGCCTGTCGGCGTCTATGTTCGCGGCAGAACTCCACACAACTATCCAGGAGAGATTCATGGGCAACGAAATCCGCATTGCAGTAGTCGCCGACATCTGTCCCACGTTCGGACTTGAGGACCGCATGCTCGAGGGGGATGCCTCACGATTCATCGCACCTGTGAAGCCATTGTTCGAGCGTGCGGACTTGGTGGTCGGCAATCTTGAGACCCCGCTCTGCGAAGCCGAGACACCCATTCCGAAATGCGGCCCGAACTTTATCATCAAGCCCGCGCTGGCACCCGTGATTAGGGATATGGGATTCGATTGTCTTACTCTGGCCAACAACCATACGAATGACCAGGGCACGCCGGGTTTGGAGAGGACTCTGGAGACGTTGGATGCGCATGGCATTGCGCGCTGTGGCGCCGGTATGACGCACGAAGAGGCGTGTACACCTGCCGAGTTCACCGTGCGTGACCAGAACGTGGCCGTGTTTAACTTTGCCGAAGGCGAGTTTTCACAGGCGCAGGAGAATGGTCCCGGCGCTGCTCGTCTGGAACCCTTTTGGGCCGAGCGATGTGTGCTGCAGGCTCGGGAACGCTTCGACATCATTCTTGTCGTGCTGCATGCCGGCAACGAGTATCAGCCAATTCCTTCGGGGGTGACGGTTGACTTTTGCCGCCGCATGGCCGCGGCGGGTGCCGATGCGGTGATTGCCCACCACGCGCATATCCCCCAGGGAACGGAACTATTCGAGGGCGTCCCGATCTGCTTTAGCTTGGGCAATTTTCTTTTTGGGTATGAGCATACTCCCGAGAAGTGGGATCTTCGCCCGTGCTGGTATCTGAGCACGGTGGCCGAATTGGTCTTCACCGACGAGGGCGCCACTCTGGAATTGCATCCCTACGTGCAGACCGAGGATCTGAGTCTAGCCGAACTTTCGCCCACTGGTCGTGCCGCTTTCGACGAATACTTGTCGCGTAGCAATGCCATCCTTGCCGATCCAGCCCGCCATCAGGCGTTCTGGGAGCAGGAGGCACGGGATCTGTTCCGCGGACATCGCAAGAACTTGCCGAAGTACGCGCAGGATCTGAACTCCGAAGATCCAGCCGTCTCCCACCGGGCGGCGACGGTGTTGTACAATCTCGTTCGTTGCGATGCGCATCACGAAGCGATTCAGCGCGGATTTCGCCTGATGTATGAAGGTCGACTTGAAGACGATCCTCAGGTTCAGCGCGAACTGGCCGAACTGCTTCAGCTCGTTCGCGACTGCTTTGGATCATGAAGAGGTGAAACCGCCTCGCCGCGGACTCCGCAAAGCGTGA
>JAGLDW010001048.1 GCA_023145395.1 Lentisphaeria bacterium
GACGGCGGCAGAAAGCGAAGGCGCGCATAGCGCATCACCGTTTGTCCATCCTCCTTGCCGCCGATGAGCAGTTCCGCCGTTTCGGACAGTCTGTTCCCTCCGCGAGGGGTGGTGGTGAAGAAGGTTCCCGTGAAGGGCTGCTCCAGCGGGATGCGAATCGGCGGTGATGCCGTGCCATCGGCCGCGATGCGAATGGCGTAGCTGCCAGTGAGGTTTTGCGTCTCCTTCGACACCCCGCGAACGCTGTAGAGAATGTAGAGCTCGTGCTTCGGAGTGATGTGAAAACGCGGCTTGCCTTCGGGCCAGAGAGAGCCGGTTGTGTCGCCCCCGGAGGCTAGGACACGCTTCTCCAGCAACTGTCCCTTCCTGAGAACTCCGTACCACAACTGCCGATCCCGTTTGATGTCTGGAAAGTGCTTGTCCCGCAGTCTGGGATGGATGGGATTCTTCGTCCACACCACATGAACTCGTCCATCGGGGGCGAGCCAGCTATCACCCAGGTTGAGAGTGCCGCCATCGTCCATCGTGTCATCAACGGTCGTCCATTCCGTGAGGGGCGTGGTCGTGATGTCGGGGGTCCAGGCGTAGTGGATCTCGCGGAAGCGTCCGCCCCAATTGGCGCGTCCCCAGGTCTCGGCCTTCTTGGGATCGATGCGGTTCCAGATGTTGTAGGCGGAGTGGCCGACGAAATGCACTTCGCGGTTCCGCAGCATCACGTTGGGGTAGTTGACGCGCGCATATTTACCGTGGTAGGGCGTGTAGGCTGGATCCACCGTGCGTTTGACGAAGAAGAACCGTCCAGTCTTCCACGTGTGATCCTTGGTCCATAGCACCCATTCCGAGAGGCCGACACCAATGTTCTGGAGCAGTAGGAACTCGCCATTCTCACCATCGGCCGTGAAGGTTCGGTAGGAGTGCTCGGTGAACTTTGGTTCGCCTTCCCACTCAGGCAGTAGATGCACGGGTGGTTGGGCCGGTCGGGCCGGGTCAAATTTGAGAAGCTCGGGCCGGGCAGGTCCTCCTCGCCATTTATGGGAGACGTCGCCGCCCCTCTTAGCCATCTTTGTGCCGCTCACATCCGGGGGAGCATCGACCCAGGGGACGAGTGTCGGATTCACCGACATGATAAGCTGGCCATCGTGGCTCACGGCCAGCGGACTGGGCTCGCGAGTGCGGTCTTTTTCATCGCGCTGACAGAGACGCCAGCCGTCTGAAGTGCGTTCATAGAGCGCCCACCGCGCATTGTTCAGCGGCGCGCAGCCCGGCACGTGCTCGAATGCGCTTGCGAAAAGTTTGCCGCCGATTCGCACGAGGTGAGCGCTACCGCTTCCCCAGAACATGCCCGAGCCATTGTTGGTCACTTTGTAGGCAGGGTAGGGGAAGGCCGTCTCCTCGATTTCGACCCGGACTTCGAACGGCGGGAACGTCCCTGTCCGGGGCGCACTGGCGCAGCCGCCAGACAGCGCAAGAGCTCCCAGGCCAGCGATCCCGACCATCAGCATTCTGCATGTTTTTGAAAATGTCCGTGTTGATCCCATTCTCTTCTCCGTTATCTCTGGAACCCGTCGAGGTCGTCGGGCACATCGGTCACGCCATGCCATTGGCGCAGGCTCACCGCATCGAGCACATCCCAGTGCTCTTCGCAGCGCGGCAGTAGTTGCGAATCCGTTTCGAGGGGAATGGCACGTGCTCCTTGCCGTCGTGGATCGTCACGATGACCGTGGCGCCCGCTTGCCTCTCTCGCTGGATGCTCAGGACATTGTAGGGAGGATTCAATGCGTTTGCGCCCGGCGTGCATTCTCCCGCATCGCAATCGCAGTGCATGGTCAACGCGAAAATGGCCAGTGTTTGTCCGTTGACCTCGAGTCTCAGGGGTTCGGCCGCCGTCGCGGAGTTGGTGCCGCCCCCCACGGCTTGATATCCCGCGGATTCGATGTGAGCCAACGTCTCCAGGAACGCGTCGTCGCCCCAGTCCCGGGAATGGTTGTTGGCCACGCCGTAGACATCGAATCCGGCGGTGGCCATGGCGGGCATGATGGCTGGATCGGCACGGAGATTGGGGCCGCATTTGTCGATGACCTCGCCGCCACGCGTCAGTGCCAGTTCCAGATTCGTGATGGACAAATCCTTGTCCAGAAGTTCGCCCAGCATGTCGCCATACACCGCTTCTCCTTGCCCGGCAAGAAAGTGGTCTTCCACCTCTGCAACTGGGCAAAGATCGCCGGTCACGAGAATC
>JAGLDW010001049.1 GCA_023145395.1 Lentisphaeria bacterium
TGCGCTCACAGGCGCACTGGTTCGGGACGGCTCGTCCCGTAAGAGCTCATAGTGCAAAGACATCTCGGCGCGGGCCGCGCCGCATTTTCTCATGCGTATACACGCACTTCGTAGACCCGTGCGCCGAAAGCGGGGTCACGCACCCCAAGAACAGTCAGGCGCAGTGCCTCGACGCATACGGGCTCGAAGCTGTGAGCGCGGAAACGCTGATGGTTTCCCTCCTCTTCGAGCAACGTCCTCCAAGCGCCCTCCACACACGCTTCCAGCCGGTAGTCGGTCACGCAGCGCCGCGCGAACGCCTCACCACAGTTCAGCGGACTGTCCTGGTACACCCGGTCGATGGTGTCGAAGGTGAGATGGACAGAGGAAATGTCCTTGGGCTCGTCCCATTCGAGTGTCAGTGCCTGGGGCAACGGGCCGGAGGGTTCCGACAGCCAGGCGTTGACGGGATTGGTCGAGTAGCGCCGGTTGTGCCCATTGGCGACATTCGCCGCCTCGCCGTAGACGGGGGCGTGAGCCAGACGAAACAAGTGGCAGTCCCCCTCCACCGTGAACATGTCCTCCTGCTCCGCTCGCAGCCGAAGCGCGAAGTCGTACCAGTTGTCGTCCAGACCCAGTTCCATCGCCGGACAGGCATCCAGAAGCAAATTGTAGCGGTTCGTGTCGGAGGTGGGATCAACGGGAATGGCTGTGATCCCCGGCGCGAACTCGAAGGAGATGTATCCCTCGAAACCAGCCGCCACGTGCGCCTGCGCCGTGGCGACCTCCGGGAAGCGCGAGACTGTATTGTCGCAACCCCACTCCATGCGATTCGTGCCCGAACGTCCCCGCTGATGAGGAAAGACACCAGCGGGCCGTTCTGGTCTCCATGCCTGCAACTCCTCGTAACACTGTAGGCGAAGCGTGAGCGTCTGTGCAGTCTGCGATGTGTTGCGCACGTAGAACTCGACTCTATCAAAGCTCTCTCCCCAGTCCCAAAGCTGCACGCCTCGCGGCATGTCCAGTGGCAGAAACGAGGCGAGTTTGCGTGCGCCGTGGGCTTGTTCGCTCGAGGCACTCACACGCGCCGTGCGTGCCAAGTCCAGAGGGTCCGTGTTGACCCCATTCAGAAGAGTGGCATCCTGGCGGAGAAGAGTCTGGCGCAGCTCCTCGATATGTTCATTGCCAATCTGCGAAGCCGTGCACTGCTTCTGTTTTGCCAGAGCAACCGCCGTGCCAATCCCCTGCCCTATGCAACCAAGCGTCCGCATCAAGCGGACGGTGCCGAGCGCCAGGTGCGACACGCTCATCAGACGACCCGCCAACCACAGGTTGTCAAAGTCCCGACTGTGGCCTGCGCGGTATGGGAAGCTCCACAGCGGAGGAATGCTGTGAAACACGACCCTGGCGCGCTTGCCTTCCGCCTCGTGGATATCCACGCCGTAGCCACCGTAGCCAATGGCGTCGGGAAACTGCCGCCCCTCCTCCACGTCGGTCTGCGTCAGAACATAGTCGCCCAGAAAACGGTGGCTTTCCCGCTTGCCGCTCTTCGGGCTGACCCAGGTCAACTCCCAATTCCTCGCCTCCTCGACAAAGGAGTGATTCTTCACATTGTCCCAGGTCCGGTAAAGTTGATAGAGGATCTCGCGCCGGATCTCCCCCGCGTCCAGGATCGTGTCCCGATTGCCACCACTCTCGGTGACCCAGAGGAAGCAGAACTCATCCTCTGGCCGCCACGATGCGGGGTGTCCCCCAAGCTTCGCTGGCGTATTTTCCGCCTGCGCACGCTCTGCGAACTCCGCAGGCATCACAAATTCGACGGGCGCAGAGCACTTGCGCACCAGCGCCGTGATGCTTGTTCCCATAGTTTCATCCGTCGCGACTTCCCGCGCAGACCGCTCGCCGAACTGGCTCGCGGCTTCGCTGCCACGCAAGTAACTGGCACCCGCGTCGCGCGCCACAATTCCATCCCCGCTGCCATCGACAATGCCATGGCGCACGTGAAACAAGCGAGTCTGAAAATGCTCCGTGTCCAACGCCACCACCGCAGTCACCCGCCGTCCATCCGTCAACGCCTGCCTCCCCTGATGATTGCGGAACACGCGCACCCCCGACTGCTCGAGAGTCCGCTGCAGGATGAAGTCCCACTGGTGCGAGATGTTGTAGTGCTCGCCACTGGTGCGGGTCTTCGCCCGCTGCCGGGCCGCCTCCAGCTCCATCTCCTCCACAATGCCCGTCTCGCTGGCGTAGGGATGGAAGGAATGCGCGCCGGAGACATGCACGCCCAGCATGGGGCCGCTGTTGCCACCGAGACACGAGTCCATCTCGAGAAGCGCGGTCTCGCAGCCATTTCGCGCAGCAGCCACAGCGGCGCACACAGCGGCGACCCCACCACCCACGACCACAACGTCGAAAGTCAGTTCCTCGTCAATGGGAAACTTCACATCTTGCATTACTTGTCCCGCTGTTTCGAGTAGGTGCACTGGAGCCAGCGCACCTACTGGGGGCAGCTCTGCCACTAGAAATCGAACAGGGTTGGATTGCGCTTGTCATCGAGACGTTTTGCGATGGTTTCGCGCAGGGATTTGAAACCGTGGGAGCCCGCCAGTTCCAGCATGCGCTCCCAATCGGGTTCGCGGCGGGCAATGGTCTGCAACCCCTCCCAGTCGGGAGGCAGCGTGGTGTCCAGCGCGACCAGCTTTCGGTTCAGTGCCAGCAACTCTCCGGCGGCGGACAGTTTCTCGCGGAGGGACACTCGGGAAACGCGGTCGAGGTTGACCAGCAAATGGTCGATGGTGCCAAACTCCTGCAACAGGCTTGCGGCCGTCTTCGCCCCAACCCCTTCGACGCCCTTGATGTTGTCCACGCTATCGCCAACTAGAGCCAGATAGTCGATGATCGCCTCTGGCGGAACGCCGAACTTCTCCACCACGGCCTCGCGGTCGCAGATATTCGACATCCCCTTCTTTCCCGGCAGCATAAGCGTCACGCCAGACTGAACGAGCTGGGCAAAATCCTTGTCGCCGGAGAAAATGAGGGTCTCGAGCCCCTCGCGCGCAGCGACCACGGCGGCGATGAGATCATCCGCCTCGTGTCCTTCCCATACTAGGATGGGCCAGCCTGCCGCCTCGGCCCATTCGCGAATGGGTGCGACCTGACTGCGAAGGTCGTCAGGCGTGGGAGGACGCGTCGCCTTGTACTCTGGAAGCAATTTGATCCGCTCCGTCGCCTTGCCCTTGTCAAGCACAAGAGAGCCATGCGAATGCGGGAATTCATCCTCCAGCTTCATCAGATAGCGGGCGACTCCATAGAGGGCATTCGTAGGCGCGCCATCCGGAGATGTGAGACCGCGTATGGCGTAGAACGACCGATAGATGAGCGCATACCCGTCCACTAGCACAATACGTTTTTCGCACTTCATTCGGGGTCCTCCTGACTGCTCTGTTCCAGCAATGCCGGCACGATGGTCAGCACGTTGCCTTCGTGCATCTTGAGAATGGCCGCCTCGCGCTCGGCATTCTGCGCGCTGTCGGACGCGTGGGCCGTGTTGACCATCACGTCACGCCCAAACTCGCCGCGGACGGTGCCGCCCTGCGCCTGACTGGGATCCGTGGGGCCGAGCACGTCGCGAATCCTGCTCACCGCATCCTCGCCCTCGTAGATGAGCGCGAGACATTTCACCTTTCCCTTGTTCTGCCGCTCACTAGGGGGACAGGCGTCGGGACGCATGCCCGCCATAAACTCAATGATCCCCTCAAATGTCTTCTGGGCATAGGGAACGCCAATCTCTGCGGTCAGCATGGAATCCAGGCTCTCGCTAAGCTCGAGTCCGAGTTCCCGCTCGAGAATGGTCCTGGCTCTCGTCCCCACTCCGGGGGCGAGCTTGCGCACGAGCGCGTCCTTGACCGGACCATAGAAACGCAGCGCCTGGGCCACGCTCATGTGGACCACCTTCATGCCGATGATGCGCAGTCCCGTGCGGCTGAACATATCGACAATCGCACCGGGCTTGCTACTCCGGTATTTCCAGTTGTCCGGCTTGATGATCACCAGGGTTTGCTCCACCCGTTCGGGATTCGCATACTTGAGCAGGCCCGAAAGCACGGCTGGCACCTTGGTGGCGAACTCCACCCACATGCGCAGATCATCGACTGCGGACTTCGCACTATCGGCCATGATCACCGCAGGCTCCAGATAGACAACTTCGCCCGCGTCCGTCTCCACAAGATCTCCGTACGTGTCGCGGATCGTTTCTCCCTGCTCGCTACTGATCCGCCAACTTCCGACGATGTCATGAATGTCCTGGTAGGCGTTTTCGCCCTTGAAGACGAGAAGCAGAATGCGGTGGAGCCGTCCATCGGATGCCGGCGTGAAGTTCCGCACGACATATTCCCGAATCAGCTGCCGGTGCCCCTCGCGTTGAGCACTTCGCCCCGGACCAATCGTCTCCGCAACACGCGCCGCGAACCCGCTCGGGAGAGCATACATCTGAGTTGCAACCAACTCTGCGGACGTACGCCCAAGCAAACGCCCAAGCACCGCACCAGTGCGGGACTTGCGTATGGTGTAGGGCGTTAGCACCACATAGACGATTTCCTCGGCCATGAATTCACTCTTCCTATAGCAATCCTGAAAAACTCAAGTCGCAGGCGCGACGCATTGGAAATGATGAAAAATATATACTCCCCGTCAATTCTCCGCCACCGCCGCCACCATGGCGAACACCACAAAACATGCCATGTTACAACGCTTTACCACACATGGGGGCCGAGAAGTCGATAGAGTATGGATACCAAGCGAAAAACACGCGTTGTCCCGGCGTTGCTGGTCGTCCTGGCGCTCGTCGCGCTCCTAGTGCATCGGAGGGGTGGCAAGCCAGCCATGGATCGCGCCGAGTTCGTGACCGAGTTTCCCATCTTTGGCACCGTCGCAAAGGTCACGCTCCATGCGCCACGCGCCCACGCCATGCAAGCCACCAAGGGCGCGATGGATCGACTGCGCGCATTGCACGACACGATCAACGTCTTCGACCCCGAGAGCGAACTGGCTGTGGTCAACCGCACGGCGGCGGCACAGCCTGTTCGCTGTAGCGAGGAGCTTTGGGCACTTCTACTTGCGGCAAAATGGGCCTACGAGGAGACCGATGGTGCGTTCGACGTCACCATCGGCCCTCTGATGACGCTCTGGGGCCTTCACCGCAAACGCGAGACGCTGCCGTCGGACGAGGAGCTGCGGGAAGCGCGGCTGCAGGTGGGTTTTGACAA
>JAGLDW010000105.1 GCA_023145395.1 Lentisphaeria bacterium
CTCCTCGGTCTAGGCCGAGGAGCTGTTGTCATTTCAGCAGTGGCTCGGGACCTCCGGGGCCGAGGGCAATTCTTGCGCGCGCCGACTCGCGGTCCGGGATGTCCCGCACCACCATGGGTGCGCTTAGGCAGTGGCTCGGGACCTCCGGGACCGAGGGTTCTCGCAGGACATACTCGCGGTCCGGGACGTCCCGCACCACCATCGCGATGTTTGCAGTTCGGCGGCTCACGGGCCGTTCGCCCTCCAGGGGAACTCGCGGAGTCCGCAGTTTGCGGCGGTCGGGGGCGACACGCCCTCCAGGATGTGTGCATCATGCTCCGCGACAGCGGCGGCCACCGTTTCCGGGCACGGAGAGCTGGAGCCCGCCGCGACGCTCTGCGGAGTCCGCAATGCTGCGGCTCAGCCTACGAATGTGCGCGCATTCTGGAACATGCGGAGCCAGGGGCCCTCGTCGTCGGTCCAGTCGGCGGGATGATAGGAGAGCATGCTGTTGCGGAAACCGCGCTCGGGGTGTGGCATCATGACCGTGACCCGTCCATCCCGCGTAGTCACTCCAGTGATCCCTTCGGGGGAGCCATTGGGGTTGAGGGGATAGGTCTGCGCCGGGCGTCCGTAGTTGTCCACGTAGCGGACGGAAAGAAGATTTCCCGCGAGCGTGTCGTCGAGACTTCCCGTTTGCGCGAAGTTCGCGAACCCCTCGCCGTGGGCGACGGGAATGCCCAGGCGGCTGCCTTCCATGCCTCGGAAGAAAATGGACGGTGATTCGAGGATCTCCGCTGTCACATAGCGCGCCTCGAACTGCTCGGAGCGGTTGCGGGTGAAGGCAGGCCAGTGTTCGGCGCCGGGAATGATCTCCTTGAGCTGGGAAATCATCTGACAGCCGTTGCAGACTCCGAGCGCGAACGTTTCGGGGCGGGCGAAGAAGGCGGCGAACATGTCCTTGAGGCGCGGGTTGAAGAGAATGCTTTTGGCCCAGCCCGAGCCTGCGCCGAGGACATCGCCGTAGGAGAATCCACCGCAGGCGACCAGTCCCGCGAAGTCCGCAAGATCCACACGCGCCTCGATCAGATCGGTCATGTGCACGTCGATGCTCTCGAAGCCGGCGCGGTCGAAGGCGGCGCCCATCTCGACCTGTCCATTGATCCCCTGTTCGCGGAGAATCGCCATCCTGGGGCGCGTGCTGCCGCAGACGAAGGGAGCGGTGGGGTCGAAGGCGAGATGGAAATTCATACCAGGATTGTCTTCGTCGAGAAGCCCGTCGAATTCTTCCTGCGCGCACTCGGGATTGTCTCGCAACGCCTGCATGTGGAAACTGGTTTCGGACCAGTGGCGGTTGAGGACCGACACGCGCTCGGAGTAGACCGGGGTGCCCGCTGCGGTGATGGTGAGCATGCGGTCGTCAGCCGGTTTTCCCAGCTCGACGGCAAGGTCGAACACCTGGTGGTCGGCGAATACGGCGCGCACGGTGTCGAGTTTGTCGTCGGCGACCTGGATCACGGCGCCTAGCTCTTCGGAGAAAAGTGCCGGGAGAGCGTTGTCGCCGAGTTTGGCGATGTCGCAGGAGATTCCCTGACGCCCGCCGAAGCACATCTCCGCGAGGGTTGTGAAGAGGCCACCGTCCGACCGGTCGTGGTAGGCGAGGAGCAGTTCGTTTTCCACTAGGCACTGAACGGCATTGAAGACGTTGAGCAGATCCTGCGGATCATCGAGATCCGGGTTGTCCGAGCCCACTTGGTTGTAGACCTGCGCCAGTGCCGAGGCACCACCGAGGCGGTTTCGATTGCGTCCAATATCAAGCAGGATCAGCGTGGAATCAGGCAGGGGCTTCAGATCGGGAGTCACGGTCTTGCGCACGTCCCTCACGGGGGCGAAGGCCGTGACACAGAGGCTGAGCGGCGCTACTTGACGGTGATCATCGCCCGCGCCATCCTGCCAGACGGAGCGCATGGACAGCGAGTCCTTGCCCACGGGGATGCAGAGTCCGAGCTTGGGGCAGAGATCCATGCCCACGGCTTCGACCGCATCGAAGAGATTGGCGTCCTCGCCCTCCTCGTTGCAGGCGGCCATCCAGTTGGCGGAGAGCTTGATCTGGCCAATGGCGCCGATGTTGGCGGAGGCGATGTTGAGGAGTGCTTCCGCGACCGCCAGACGTCCGGAGGCGGCTGCATCGATCACGGCTACGCGGCTGCGTTCGCCCACGGCCATGGCCTCTCCCGTGGTGCTCTTGAAACCGGTGCTGGTCACTGCGCAGTCCGCAATGGGGGTCTGGTAGGGGCCGACCATTTGGTCTCGCGCGACCAAGCCGGTGATGCTGCGGTCCGCGATACTGATGAGGAACGTCTTGTTGGCCACGGCGGGAAGCTGCAGCACGCGCTTGGCAGCCTCGGGCAGCTCGATCGCGGATAGATCGAGGGGCGCGTGCGTTTCCTGAAGTCGTTGCACATCGCGCAGCATCTTGGGCGGATTGCCGAAAAGGACATCGAGATCCAAGTCGATTGGTTGGTTGTCGAAATGCGGGTCTTCGACCACGAGCTTGTGGTCGCCAGTCGTTTCGCCGATGACGGCCACTTCGCAGCGTTCGCGCTTGCAGAGCTCGAGAAAACGGTCGAGATCGTCGTGGGCGACTGCGAGCACGTAGCGCTCCTGCGCCTCGCAGCACCAGATCTCCATGGGGCTCATGGAGACTTCCTCGTTGTGGATTTCGCGCAGTTGGAAGACCGCGCCCACGTCCTCGACCAGTTCGGGACAGCCATTGGAGAGGCCCCCCGCGCCGATGTCGTGGATGCTGAGAATGGGGTTTCGTTCGCTCAGGGCGATGCAGGCGCTGATGACTTCCTGACAGCGGCGTTCCATTTCCGCGTTGTCGCGTTGCACCGAGTCGAAATCGAGGTTTTCGGCATTGCTTCCCGTATCCATGCTGGAGGCTGCTCCGCCACCGAGTCCGATGCGCATGGCGGGACCGCCGATCTGGAGGACGTAGGAGCCGACGGGGATGTCGTTCTTGTGGACGTGCCCGCGCTTGATGTTGCCCATGCCTCCGGCGAGCATGATGGGCTTGTGATAGCCGCGGAACCGGCCGTTGTACACTTCCTCGTAGGTCTTGAAGAAGCCGCAGAGCTGGGGGCGTCCGTACTCGTTGCCGAAGCCGGCGCCGCCGATGGGGCCCTCGGTCATGATTTCGAGCGCTGTGGCCAGGCGGCGGGGAAACTCGAGGCTGGTGCGTTCCCAGGGCATGGAGAATCCGGGGATGTTGAGATTGGAGACCATGTAGCCGCAGAGCCCTGCCTTGCTCCGTCCGCCGGTTCCCGTGGCACCCTCGTCGCGGATCTCGCCTCCGACGCCGGTGGCGGCGCCGGGGAAGGGGCTGATGGCGGTGGGGTGGTTGTGGGTCTCGACCTTGATCATCATGTCGATCTGATCGGCGTGGTAGCCGTATGCGTGGTCGCCCTCGGGCGCGATCTCGAACCACTCACCGGGAACTCCCTCGATGACGGCGGAGTTGTCGGTGTAGGCGCTGAGCGTGCCCACGCTGTTGCATTTGTGGGTGTTGCGGATCATGTCGAAGAGACCGATCCTCTTGCGGTCGCCATCGACGATCCAGTCGGCTTTGAAGATTTTGTGTCGGCAGTGTTCCGAGTTGACTTGGCCGAACATGACCAGTTCGACGTCGGTGGGGTTGCGTCCCATGCGCACGTAGCTGTCGTAGAGGTAGCCGATCTCGTCGTCGTTGAGAGCGAGTCCGATGTCCACGTTGGCCTGCTCGAGGGCGGCGCGCCCGCCGGCGAGAATGTCCACGGTTTTGAGCGGGGCGGGCTGTTGATGCTCGAACATGTCGGTCACATCCGTGTAGACCCCTTCGGTCATGCGGTCGTGCAGGATCGGGAACAGGGATTCCGCGGAGGAGAGGGGAATGGACTTGCCTGCGTCGTCCAGAAGACGGTAGTGGACGCCGCGTTCCACGCGGATGATGTCGGAGAGTCCGCAGTTGTGGAAGATGTCGGTCGCCTTGGAGGACCAGGGGGAGATTGTGCCCTTGCGCGGGGTGACGTAGAATCCGTCATGGGGCTGGTGTGGCGCCAGCGCGCCGAGGAGGGCATAGGTCTTTTCACGCACGTCGTCCGTCAGCGATTGGCCTGCCGTGTGGACGAAGTAGACAAAATCGGCCTCGATGGTCGCGGGCACTGCGGCGCCGGAAATCTCGGCCGCGCTCTGGATGAGTGCGGAAAGACGGAAGTCGGATAGCGCGCGAACTCCGCGCAGGACGATGGGTTTCATGGGCTGCGGCATCCTTCAAACAGAGCAGGCGAGCATACGGAACGACCAAGAGCGGTAATGTAGCCCGTTGCGCAATGGCCGCCACCAGCGAGGGAGGGTGGGGCGGAGGGCGATGTCAGTTCCGTAGGTGTCTTGTCCCGAACCTTGTCCCTGTCCCGAACCTTGTCCCTCAAACGAGACTCAAAATGTGACCAGTGGTTCGGGACGGCCCGTCCCGTAAGAATCCCATAGTGCCAAGACATCTCGGCGCGGGCCGCGCCGATTACGGACAGCGCAGCGCGGACACGACCGAAGGCAGGCTGTCTCGGGCACTCTGCAGACTCGTCGGACACACAGGGCACCTTGCACCGGGTCGTGCGGACGGATACTGTTCCGCTTGCATCTGCTTTCTGCACTTTTCAGCCCAGAATCGGGAGACCCTCATGGCACGGACTACTTTGGCGTTGGCGTTGGCGATGGCTTCGGCCGCAGGCGCGGATGGGGAAAACCTTCTCCTGAATCCCCGCTTCGATTTTCATTCCTTCGTCAACCATCGCAAGGGAAAGGCCGAGAGCTGGCGGAGTGGGTACGCCGCATCCTGGAACACGTCCGAGCACGGTGCTGTGGAGGCGGTGCGCGAGGCCCGCGTGGATGCGAAGATCCGTCCATCCTTCTCCACTGGCAACCTGCTGCGGATCCGTCCAGGTCGCAAAGTATGGCAGTTTGCGACCTTGCCCGAACTGGGGCTGGCCCATGGCGAGGTGGTCAGTCTGCACGTCTTCGGCCACCAAGCTGGATCGGGTCAACTGCGTGCGCGCATCGTTGCTTTGAAGCTGGACAGCGAGGACGGGTCCTGGACTCCCGCCGATCTCGGGATGTCGGACAAACGCAGCTTTCCAAGGCATTCCCGAGGCGAACTGGTCTCTGCCCGGATGCTGGAAGCCAGTGCTACGGAAGTCGGCGGCATCGAGCTTGCCGTTGCGGACTTCGCAATTCCGGGTTCGTTTCACGCCAGTTCTCGCGACACATCGTATTCCGCGGATGCGAATGTCATCGCGCTGCGCATCGAGTTCGAGAACATGTCGACGGACGAGGATGCCTGGGTCTGGTGGCCATCCCTCGTGCGGGACGCGGCCTGTCGGAAGGCGGCGGCTCCCACGCGCGTCCTGCCCACGGCGTACCGCCACATCCCGCGCACCATGCAGAAGCTGTGGAAAGGCGAACCCATTCACATTCTTCTGATGGGTTCGAGCATCGATCGTGGCAGCGCCAACCCCCCGATGTATCTCTACGATGAGGATCCCGCCTCCGAGACGTTCAAGCAACCGCTATCCGACCGGATGTTCGAGGGGGACAAGGTGGGGCGACCCGATTTGGATGGCTACGTCGGATGGTGGCAGCACTATTGGAGCTATGCGGGCCGACTCCGTCTCGAACTGATGCGCAAGTTCGATCTGCCCGTCTCCAAGATCTGCCTCAACTTCATGGCCTGCGATGGTTCCTGTGTTGGCGAGGCGCATTCCGGCCTTGCCGAGTACTGCTCGCTTTCTTTGCCTCCCGAGGAAAATGGCAACGGGCACAAGAGCGGTGGGGATTGGCGCACGCTGTATCCCGAGCTGTTCACCCGGCCCGGTGGCCCCGGCCCCGACCTGGTCATCTTCGGCAGCGGCGCCAACGAAAAGACCGACACGCCGGATGAGGGGGCAGTGTTCGAGGGCATGATGCGCTGGATTCAACGGCACTATCCCGATGCCGAATTTCTGTCCTGCATGTTCCAGAATGTGGGTGGATACACGCCCAATCCAGGGGATTTGCAGGCACTGGGATTGCGCTATGGCGTGCCCATGATGGACTACGGAAAGGTGGGGGATGATGTGACGCGCTGGTGCAATCGCTACGCCTTGGTGCCGCGCGATGGACACCCGCAAGCCGCCTCGCATTATCTCTGGTTCAAACAGCTGGAGCGTGCGTTCGAGTGCGTGGATCCGACGCTTGCCGGCGCACCGCAGCAACTGCTTCCCTCGCGCATGCATCCGAACAGCTACGGGTGGGAGGGGGAAATGGTCCAGTTTGGTGCGGACTCCGCACGTATTCGGACCAATCTTTTCGTCTTCGAGGACATGGCGGTCAACTGCTGGGGCGGAACGGCTGCGGATAGCAAACCCGTGCCGTACGTCGATGGTGTGAAACTCAGAGCTCGCCGGTCTTCCCCGCGACGGGACCTGCGGAACTCGCTGTCCCGCCATGGGCGCACCACGCTGGGTGATCGACACATCCTCGAGATCACGGGCAAAGACGCCAAGCTGACGGCGGTGGATGCCAAGGCGTGCCCGAATCGCCGTTTTCTGGGCGTCGAGTCTCTAGCCTGGCGCAAGGCGGATCTTCCGGTTGCGGACTTCGCGTCCGTGGTGGGTGCGCCATACGGGGAGAAGATGGTTGTATTGCCGCCCGGCGCCAGCATGGAGATCGACGTGGTTGCGACCGATGTGTCCATCGCCTTCGCCGATCGTCCCGACGGAGGCACCCTCCGCGTGCTGGTCGATGGGGTGGAGCGGTTGATGATTTCCACGGACAAGCCCTTCAAAACACAGGCAGGTGAGGAACTGTTCCTCGAAAACCGCAGGGGAGTACTCGGGCTTGGCTACGGCGTGCACACGGTGCGTGTCGAGGCCGTGGACAAGGTAGTGTCTGTGCTGGGCCTGTTCACCTACGACTCCCGCTCGAACAGCAACTCCGAGCGGCGTCTGCGCGGTTTTGCCCAGCCGGGCGAGACCGTGCGTTTTGCGGCGCCGTTCCACGCGCGTCCAGTAGTATTCTGCAGCGGCGGCCTCACAGTTCGGACAGCCGATGTGACTGCGGACAGCGTGACGTTTTCCGGAACATCGGGTGGAGCCTTCGAGGCGGTTGGCGAGTAGTGTTGGTTCTTAGGGTCCGCGTCAGGAACCAAAACGAACAGCAGCAAAATGGTAAGTTATTTCCGTGCGGACCCTTGCACGGGACACGGGATGTAACTTGAACAAGGAGACCGGTATGAAAGAGCAATGTCTAGGCAAAAGACTCAGGTGGCGGCTAGTTGCTGTGGGTTTGATGCTGGTGTGGGCAAATGGTGCCTGGTGCGTGACGCTCCATGTGGCGCCCGGAGGACGGGATTCCTGGTCGGGGCGTCTGGCCACGGCCATGGCCGACGGCCGTGATGGACCGCTGGCGACGCTGCAGGGCGCCCGTGACGCAGTCCGACGCTTGAAGAAAGCCGGGCCTCTCACCGAGCCTGTGTCCGTCTTGTTCCACAGTGGAACCTATACTGTGCCTGAAACGGTCGTCTTTGACGCGCTCGATAGCGGTACGGCCCAATGCCCCATCACCTATGGTGCCTCTCCTGGCGAAAAGCCGATACTCAGTGGTGGGCGGCTCCTGACGGGCTTTCGCGTGGAAGACGGTGTCTGGCGTCTGAAACTGCCCGAGGTGGCTGCCGGCACGTGGTTCTTTCGATCCCTGTTTGTGAACGGACGCCGTGCGACCCGGGCGCGCACACCGAACGTGGGCGCCTACCACCACATCGTCTCCAAGGCGCCAGCGGTCCCAGGCGCCACCGAGGCGGAGAAGAAAGCCCGGGACTACACCGCATTCGTCTATGCTCCGGGGGCGATCAAACGCTGGCGGAACTTCGAGGATGTTCACGTGGTTGTCTACGATGCCTGGGCGACTTCGATTCTGCCGATCTCCACGCTGGACGAAACCAACCATGTCGTGGAGTTCGCAGCCCAGGGAATCTGGAAGATGATGGCGTGGGACACGCGCTACTACATCGAGCACGCTCCGGACGCTCTCGACGCTCCGGGAGAATGGTATCTGGATCGGGAACGCGGAGAACTTCTCTATCGCCCGCTGCCTGGCGAGACGCCCAAGACCGCCGAGGTGTACGCGCCGGTCCTTGAGCAGTTGCTTCTGCTCCGCGGAGATCGCAAGGCGGAGAAGTTTGTCGAACATATCACATTCGACGGACTGTCGTTGCAGCATGCCGACTGGACTGCGAACATCGCGTTCGCAGGGCGTGCGGGGGCGGTGAGACCCTATGAGGTCACGGATCGTCCGGTGGGATATCGGGGGACTCAAGCAGTCTATCCAGTGCCAGGCACGGTGGAGCTTACCGACACCCGTCACTGTGTGATTCGGGAGTGTGAGATCACCCTGGTTGGCAATCATGCCATTGCTTTGGAGGATGGATGCAAGGATGCCGTTGTCGAACGCTGCCATCTGCATCATTTCGGAGGCGGCGGAGTGAAGATCGGGAACGCGGGGACGCGGACGGGTCTGGCGCTGTCCGAGCGGAATGTCGTCGACAACAATTTCATTCACTATGGTGGGCGCGTGTTTCGGGCTGGTGTGGGAGTGTTGATTCTGCGCAGTAGCCACAACCGAGTGTCCCACAACGAGATCAGCGATCTCACCTACACGGGCATCTCGCTTGGGTGGGACTGGGGCTACGGTGCCAGTTCGGCGCACGACAACATCATCGAGTTCAACCACATTCACCGGATCGGGCGCGGACACCTCAGCGACATGGGAGGCATCTACACTCTCGGCATCTCAACCGGCACGGTCCTGCGCAACAACTACATCCACGATCTGCATTGCTACAAATACGGAGCGACCGCGCTGTACCAGGATCAGGCTAGTTCGGAAATTCTGCTTGAGAACAACGTCACCAGCAACTGCCACACGGGTGGCTACACTCTCGGCTACGGGCGCGAGAACGTCGTGCGCAACAACATCCTCGCACTCGGAATCAGCCATCAGATCTCCCTTGGCCGACACGAGGAGCATCGGCAACTCACATTCGAGCGCAACGTGGTGTACTACCTCGATGGAAATCTCACGGGGCACAAGTGGAGCGAGGGCACGTTCCTGGCAGATCGGAATCTCTACTGGGATGCTAGCGGCGAGCCCGTGAAGTTTGGGAAGTATTCGCTTGAACAGTGGCGCACGGAGTCGGGCCAGGAGCCCGCAAGTGTGGTCGCCGATCCGAAGTTCGCCGACGTGCACAACGGTGATTTCACACTCGCCCCGGATTCGCCCGCGCTCAAGCTCGGCTTTGTCCCCATTGACATGCGCCGGATTGGGCTCTACGGCGAAGCGCAGTGGACTGCGCTGCCTGAGCAGGCGGATGTGCTGCCCATGGAACCCACGCCGGAGTTGCATCCCTTCACGGACGGCTATGAAACCACACCCGTTGGTCAGCTCCCAGGCTATTTCAGGGTTCACGGCGAGATCCCCGGCGCTGGCATCCGCGTGACGGACCGTGTGGCGGCAACAGGGCGGCATTCGCTCGAGTTCACTGACTCGCCCGATGTCAAACAGGACTACAATCCGCACATGACATTCGAGCAGATGCGGGTTCTAGACGGTGTGTTGCGCGTTGCGTTCGATCTGAGGATCGAAGAGGGCGCCATGCCGACAATCGAGTGGCGCGACTGGTTTGGCGGTCCCATCAAGAGCGGCCCTAGTCTGACGATCAAAGCCAATGGGAAGCTGTTTGTCAAGGGGAAGGAATTGATGGATTTCCCCCGGGATACGTGGGTGCATGTGGACATTGTCTGTGTGTTGGGGATCAAGCGGACCGGGACGTTTGCTCTAACTGTCACGCCTTCTGGTGGAGAGCGTCGATACTGGAATGCTCTGCCCTGCGGCACTCGCAAGTTCGGCAAAGTGAACTGGGTCGGTATCATCAGCGGTGCGAAAGCCGCCACCCGCTTCCAGATCGACAATTTTCGCTTCGACAGACCCGACGCGGACTAGTCTGAAACGGTGGTGCGGGACGTCCCCGGACCGCGAGTTGACAAGGGGGGCAGCCCTCGGTCCCGGAGGTCCCGAGCCACTGCTGGAATCGCGTCGGTGGTGCGGGACGTCCCCGGACCGCGAGGGAAGCATGCTATAGCGCGACGCCACATGCGGCCCGTGTCTGTTGCGCAATGCGCAGAAAACTGCGGGCCACTGTATCGTGCCCGAATCTTCGGCGACCAATGATATAGGTCTGCGAAGATTTCCCGAGGGGAGTTCTCCATCGTGCGGGGAGGCGTTTCGCTCCGAGAATGGCTCCGAGGATCGAGCCCGCAGTGGCGGCGGTGCAATCCGTGTCCAGGCCTGCCGAAACGGTGAGTCCGATGGTGGGTCCAAAACGCCCACGGCCATACATGAGCCCGGCAATGGTCAGCGCCGCATTGTTCAGAGTGTGTACAGGGGACATGCCCCGGTAGCGAACTAGAATTCGCCCCACAGTCTCTTTCCACGCGCTCTCCTCGCGGCACCACTCCATGGTTTCTCGCACTGTTTCGGCCATGCGGCAATGTTTCGGGATCTCGGCCAGTCCCGCTTCCAGACTCCGTTCGACACTCGCGGCGGGTGTGCCAGAATCCTCGACCAGAGCCGTCGCGATCACAGCGCTGAAGTACATTTCGCCATAGATGCCGTTTCGCACGTGGCTCACGCGTGCATCGCGCCATGCGAACTCCGCAGCGCGTTCCGGACATCCAGGCGCGGCATACCCCCACGGATCGCTGCGAATATCCGCCCCTATCCATTCAGCGAAAGGGTTGTCGTCCGTGCGCGCAGTCTCCGGCGGCACCATTCCGTCTTTGAGATTCTGCAGCGCCACCTTTTCCGCTGTGCAGGCGGTCGGAAGGTATCGCAACCACGCTTCTCCGACGTTTGCGGATGTGAAATCCAGGCCGTGCTCTTGCAGGATCAGGAGGCCAAGCTGGGTGTACGCCAGATCGTCGTCGGCGCCAACATCTCGCATCCAGGGCTGGAGAAACCGCTTCCGGGGGGTGACGCCATAATGCAGGCCGTTGGCTTGGCCCGGCTTGGGATCCGATAGCCAGTAGCCCGTCAGCGGATACTTCTGGCCCGATACCGTGCACGCTGTGGCGATCTGGTCTCGGGACATGCCCTCGCAGGGAATGCCGAGTACGCATCCCGCCGCGCGTCCCAGCCAGGCGCCCCGAATGCGGTCGAAGAGAATATCGCTCGACATGGCGCGGCGGATCACTCGCGGTCCGTGCGGGCGCAAGGCGCGGATGGCTTCGAGATCATCCGGCTCCCTAGTGGCTAGACCAGCGTCTCCCGGTGTTGCATGTGCCTTGCGGACAAAGTCGTCAAGCACCGCTTCAAACGCCTGCTCCAGCGCCTCAGTGTCCGCCCCCTGTTCCTTTTTCAGGTCCAGCCATTGCGTCAAGCAAGTGGCGCGTGCAGACATCTTCGAGTGATAGGACATGTCAGATTCGCTCCCTTTCTGGTGAATCTTCCGCTTATTCTCTGCCCTGCGTGCCCGGCAATCACTGCGAGACTCTGATCGCAGCGGGGGCGATTGTCAAGTGGACTTTCTGTCCCACACTCAGGCCGAGCACTTCGCTTTCGCCGGGCGTCATTTCCGCCATCAGTGGGAGTCCCGCATCCACGAAGGCCCGCACCCTCCCGCCGAGATTGACGAGTTCCCGCACGGTGCCGTGGAAGAGGTTGTGAGGGGAGTTTTGTGGTTGGTCAACGTGAACCATGACATCCACCGGATAGAATGAGATTCCCACGGTCCCGTTCGCGTTGGTGTCGGCGCGCAACGCGGCGTTTTCGATGCGAATCTCCCGAAGTTCGGATTCGCCGGGGCACACAGTCCCTGCGAAGAAATTCACGCCGGTGAAGTCGGCCACGAACTTGGATTTGGGATGAAGGAGCAGTTCCTCATGGGTTCCCTCTCGCACCACCAGCCCCTGGTTCAGGACCACGGTGTGTTCTGCGAGAACGAGGGCATCCTCATAGTCGTGCGTGACGAGGATGACTGTCACCGACAATGAGTCGAGCAGGTCCCGCAGCTTTCGGCGCACACGTCTTCGCACACTGGTGTCCAGCGCGCCCAGAGGCTCGTCAAGCAGTAGCATTTTGGGATTTGGCGCGACCGCTCTGGCAATGGCCACTCGTTGACATTCGCCGCCGGATAGTTCGCCGGGGCGTGCCTTTGCAAAGGCGCGCATGCCCACTCTTTCTAGAATCTTGTCGACACGGGCGTGCACATCGCGTTCTGGCATGTGTCGTGTTAGCAGTCCGTAGGCCACATTGTCAAACACCGTGAGGTGGGGGAAGAGGGCGTACTGCTGAAACACCATTCCCACATTGCGTTGCTCCGGGGGGATGTTGATCCCATTCTGGGCGTCAAAAACCGTGTGTGCGTCTAGGGTCACCACCCCGTCATCGGGTCGAACAAGTCCCGCAACGCAGTTGAGCACTGTGGTTTTTCCGCAACCGCTTGGACCTACGATGGCCACGTTGGTGCCGTCGCCGACCGCGATCTCCACGTCGAGCTGGAAATGGCGCAACTGCTTGGTGATTCGTGCGAGCACAATGGCACTCCAACGTCGTTAGAGGGAGGGAGAGGGGAGGTGGCGCGCAAGCAGGCGTCGGATCACCGCGAGGCTGGTCAAGCAGACCACAAGCATGATAACAGCCAGCACGATGCCCGCGTGGAGATTCTGCTGCATGGTGGACATCACAGCCAGCGGCATGGTCTGGGTGCGGCCCGGAAAATTGCCCGCGAACATGATCGTGGCGCCGAATTCACCGATGGCTCGAGCCCAGGTGAGAGCCAATCCGGCGAGAAGCGCGTTGCGGCAGAGGGGCAGAGTCACTTTGAACAGGGTCCGCGTGGGACCAGCTCCGAGGGTCCGGGAGGCCTGCACCAGTTCCTGCGGCACGGACTGAAATGCGGCGATGGCGGTCTTGATGTAGTGTGGCGAGGCGACCATGAACTGCGCCATCACGACGGCAACCTGCGTGAACGACAGCTCTATTCCCAGAACAGACAAGTATTGTCCGACCAAGCCACGTCGCCCGAACGCCAGAATCAGCGCCACGCCGGCCACGACTGGAGGCAGGGTCAGCGGCAGCTCGATCAACAACTCGAGCCAACGTCTGCCCAGAAATTTACGGGTGGCGATGATGTACGCCACGGGGGTTCCAATGACAAAGGCCAATAGAGTGGTCAGCAGGCTGGTGGTCATGGACAGGGTCATGGCCTCGCGCACGATGCTGCAGCACTCGGCGGTTTTCAGCATCCGCAATGGCGCTCTCATGACCAGCGCAACTAGGGGAAGAACGAGGAAAGCCGTGAGCGCGATGGTGAGGAGCACTCCCCCTAGGGATAGCAGGTGGGAAAGACTCCGTCGCCCCGCATGTCCGAGCGCGTTCCTGGGCTCGCCGACACCGCGCGGCTCGCAGTCGTCAGTTGGCTGTAAGCGCATATCCATATTTTGCGAACACCTTCTTTCCCTTGGCGCTGGAGATGTATGTGACGAAGCGCATGGCTGTCTCGCTCGCTTTCGAATAGCGCCCTACCGCGACGGGGATGTGCAGTGCCTTGGCGTTGGGGATGGGGACTAGATCCATCTGCTTGGGCGACTGCCGGGTGAACACATCGTAGCCAATGATCGCGTCCACCTCTTGCAACCGGACCAAGGTGGCGAGCTGCTGGCAGTCCGACGCGTAGGTGACGATGTTCTTGGTGACAGATTCCAGGACTCCCGCATCTCGCAAGAGTGTGCGAGCGATCGTGCCTAGGCAAACCGATCCTGGATCGCCGATTGATACCTTCAGCTTGGGCTGGGCTAGGTCGGGCAGCGCTGCAATGCTGCGGGGATTTCCCTTCGCCACACAGATGGCCGGAATGAGATAGCAGATGATCCGTCGGGTTTGAGGTTGGACGAGTCCGTCCCTCTCGGCGACGTCCATGTAGTCGTTGGAGCCGGGCAGGTACACATCTCCGATCTGTTCCATTCGCATTTGGTTGAGCATGGCGCCGGAGCCGCCGGCAGGGGGGGCCGGGGAGGCGCAGACGTTGCAGCCCCCCGCGCTGCAGCACTTCTTGTCGCCCTGGCAGTGGGTGTCCACCTTGCACTGGTGAGCGCACAAGGTCCGCGCGTCCTGCACGGGGCACGCGCCCGCCTTGTCCTCTGCCACCAGCATCACCACCACGGTCATTGTGCATGTATACAACACTGCTTAATTAGCCTTTCCTTCACTCATCCATACATTGACGTGTGTCTG
>JAGLDW010001050.1 GCA_023145395.1 Lentisphaeria bacterium
TTGCCTGCGCCGTTGGGGCCGATGATGGCGGTGGACCCTCCGCGCGGAACGCTAGCGGTGATACCTTCCAGTACCTGAACGCCTCCGAGCGTCACGCCCACGTTCTCGAAATGGACGGCTTGTTCGGGTTCTGTGGCCACGGGCATCTGGTTCAATCCCCCTCGAGCGCATTTTTCAACACGGACAGGTTCTGCCTCATGACCTTCTCCGCATAGTCGATTGGCGCGTTCGGCGGTCCGGATGCCACTGGATCGAAGGCGATCGTGGGAACACCAGTCTCCCTGGCGACTGTCTCCGCGACGGCGGGAGGATACTGGGGCTCGGTGAGGATGGCGCCGACGCTGTGCTTCTGGATCTTCGCCGTGATCTGGATCAGTTCCGCCGCGGACGGTTGCTGGCCCGCGTTGATTTGGATCACCGCCACAATCTCAATCCCCATGTCACGCGCCAAGTAGTCAAGAGAACTGTGCTGTGTCGCGATCCGACGATTCTTGATCCGCTTGCCGAGTGCCGCGAAGTCGTCCGCCAAGGCATTCATGCGCACGGCATAGGCGTTGGCATTGGCCCGGTACATGGCTGCATTCCGAGGATGGCATCTGATCAGTCCCTCGGCGATGTTCTCGGCGAGCTGCGCGCAAATGCGTGGGCTGACAAACAGATGTGGATTGATGTCCGCCTGGTGGTCGTCTGCCACGTCTCCGCCGTCTCCCTCGTGATGATGGTGCTGACAGGTCCCGGGATAGAGGATGAGGTTGTCAATGCCCGAGGAACTGTCGATGATTGTCACGCGTTTGGCTACGCGCTTGGTCTGCGCGCCGAGAAACTCCTCGAGCCCCAGTCCATTGAGGACCAGGACGTCGCAGTTCCCCAGCTTGGTCATATCCTGGGGGCTCAGCGCATAGTTGTGCGGACAGCCCAGTTCAGATGGGAGCAGCATCTGGACGTCCACATCCGCTGCGTCGCCGACAACGTTTCGAGTGATCAGATAGATGGGGAAGGTGGTGGCCAGCACCTGTTGGACTCCCCTGGGAGTCTTCGCCCGCTTTTCACTCCCGCAGGATGTGGCTAGCAGGAGCAGGAGCGTCAACGCAAAGCTGTGCCAAAAAAAACGGCTCCATATTCGATCTGTCATGTCCCATGTCTCCTTGCACGGCGTTCCTGTAGTGAAAGCACGCAATCATTCATTCAAACATACACGCGCCTCAAATCCGCGCAACTGCTAATGCGATATCATTTGCAATTGATGAAAGGGTGCAATACGCTGTCGGGGTATTTCGTAGCGACATCACGGGAGTTTGTGGGCAGTGAGCGCACAGAGGAACACACTTCAGAAGAAGGCGATCCAGGGCGTATTCCGTCAGCACGACCGTCCCTTGCGTGTGGGCGAAGTGCTCGAGTATGGTCGTCTTGAGGTTGCCTCTTTGAACTCTGCGACGGTGTACCGGAACTTGGATCGCCTAGTGAAAGAAGGGTGGCTGACCCGGATCAACCACCCGGAACTGGGTACCTTGCACGAGAAGTCCGGGCAGGGACACCATCACCACTTCTACTGTCGAAGCTGCGACAAGCTTTTCTATCTCTCAGGCTGCTGTTTGCAGGAGGACGCCGCTTGCGTGCCCGAGGGGTTTGTGCCGGAGCATCACGAAGTTTTCGTGCAAGGCGTGTGTCCCTCGTGCAACGATGCCGATTCGGAAGATGAAGGACAAAAAGGAAGTGCAGGATGAAGACTGTCAGTTTGAACAACGTTGCGAAGATCGCTGCGGACATGGACGGCGCCAAGGGAGCGTGGCGGCAATTGCCCATCGGCGTCGCCGACGGCACGCCTACCCAGTCGTTCCGGGTGTTCACTCTGGAACCGGCCGGACACACGCCCTGCCATACTCACGAGTGGGAGCACCTGAACTACATCATCGC
>JAGLDW010001051.1 GCA_023145395.1 Lentisphaeria bacterium
GGTGACTTCGCCATCGTCTTGCCATGGGAGAAGCACCAATATCGGAACACGTCCGACAGCGAGCCCTTTGTGATGATCTGCGCCGTGCCGAAGGAGTACGAATAGCCAGAAACACGGAAGAGGAGAGGGTCAGGAGAAGAGGTTGTACTTGAGGATGTACCAGAGTGCGGCGATGCCGTCGCGCCAGCCGATCTTCTTCCCCTCGTCGATGCGTCGTGCCTTGTAGGCGATGGGCACTTCGTAGATGCGCAGATCCCGTTTGGCCAGCTTGGCCGTGACCTCCGGCTCGATGCCGAAACGGGCGCATTGCAGCGTCATGTCCGTGAAAACGTCCGCACGGATCATTTTGTAGCAGGTCTCCATATCCGTGAGATGCAGATTGGACATGAGGTTGGAGAACAAGGTCAGAAACTTGTTGCCGAGATAGTGCCAGAAGGTGTCGACGAGAATCTCGCGTCCGCTGTAGCGGCTTCCATAGACGACATCGGCCTTGTCTTCCTCGATGATCTGAAGCATGCGCGGGAACTCGACGGGATCGTATTCCAAGTCGGCGTCCTGGATGACCACCACCTCTCCCCGCACGTGTCCCTGCGCAGTGCGGATGGCGCTGCCTTTGCCGAGATTGGTCTCGTGATGGATAATATGCAGATCGTCGGAGGGTGGCATTGCTTCGAGCACGGAGGCAGTGCCATCGGAGGAGCAGTCGTTCACGACGATGATGTCCAGCTCGGGGACACCGCATTGGCGCACACGGTCGATGATGGAGGCGACCGTGCCCTGTTCGTTGTACACTGGGATGATGACCGAAAGCTTCATGCCACCCATCGCCGTCGTGTTGCACACGCCAAAAAGCTGGTTGGCTACCCCGCCTGGATTCGAACCAAGACAAACAGGACCAAAACCTGTTGTGCTACCATTACACCACGGGGTAGAGAACAGCACGGAAAAACGTACGAGCGCGTACTATATCCTGTGGCGCGTCAGGTTCCAGCCTGAATGCTCGTCTTTGGCAATGTCTCGGTCTCTTGGGAAAAGTCCCGAGGTGAACCGTGCCGTATTTCGCCTTGTCGCGTTCGGATGGTATGGACTGGTCAACAAGGGACAATTCTGCCGAAAACAACCTGTTTCCAGCTTGAAAAAACGTCTTCTGCACCCACATTATAGACCGTTGACGCCTCCGTAGCTCAGTTGGCTAGAGCAGCTGACTCTTAATCAGCGGGTCATAGGTTCGAGTCCTATCGGGGGTACCACAAAACCAAACAGCTCCTGGCCTTTTTGGCCAGGAGCTGTTTTTTTTGTGGGGAGTATGCTCACACAATGATTGCCGCTCTTTTGCGAACTCCGCAGATCAGTCGAGCTTCAGCTCCACAATGCCCCAGATGGGCAGTTCGGGAATGATCAGGCGTGTGCCCTCGGCGTGTGTCTCGATCTGCAGGTCTGCAGGTTCCTTGCCGGGGACATGCCACGTGGCTTTGGTCACAGGCGCCGAGAGCACGCCCTTTCTGATCAAGACCGAAATCCAGCTTATCTGCTCCGATTCCGTGCGATTGAGCAGGTGCAGAGCAAGAGCCTTTGCATCCGCGGCGCGGGGGGCGCGGGGCAGAACAACAATCCCCTCAGGCCCCCACACGGTCAAGGGGCTGTAGGGACGCAGCATCTCCGTTGTGAGTCTGGAATCCGGCAGCACGGGTGCCTTTTCCCCAAGCTGCCGAAGGACCTCGCGGTCCGCTTCGCGAAGGTTCTCCGCAGAACACGCCACGACGACCAGCGGAATCTTCTCGAGCACCGCTTTATCCAGAGACAGGGGATAGTACGAGCTGCCAACAGGTGTGAATCGGAAGGGAATTTGGGCGTCAAACAGGCGTTGGCACACGGCGCGCACGCGACTCTTGTCGTAGTGGTCGAGATCGACGACCACAGCGGCCCACGCGCAGGTCTCGTAGCGATCGAGCAGTCTGCCGTTTTTCTTGGCAAAGGCGAACAGGTCGCCGTATTGCTCGGGTGTGCCGTAGTACCGCGGGCGTATGCCTGTGGCGTCGCTGCCCATATACATGTCCCACGGGATCAGCATCAGTTGGCCAAGAGCATAGCTTGCCGCGATCGCGCGACGGGCCGTGCGGAGTTCGCGCGGTTTGGGCACGAACACCTGCCAGGTCCCGATCGCCTCGGCTGTCTTGGCTGGAACAGCGAGATCGACCAACCCCATGTGCCATGTTTCGCCCTGGAGAAAATCCACGATGTCGGCCGTGTAGTTGGACTTCTGGGCCGGATGGTAGAACGATGCGTTCAACGACAGCGGTACGCGCCTGCCCGCCACGGTGTCCATTCGTTCCCGCAGATCACGAAAAAAACGCCGCACGGACAGGCGTTGGAAGTGTTCGAAAAGTGGCGTTGTCGCTAGTTCCCCACGCTTGGCCTTGTACGCGGCGGCATCCGGGATGCCACAGTGCTCTCGGAGGTAGGTCCGGTAGTCGAAGTGGTCGATAGGGCCGAGCCCCAATTCCGCCAGCTTCCCGGGAGCGAGTTCCGTGGATAGATACTTCCGGAAAGCCGCCATGCAGTCGTCGCAGAAGCAGGCGCCTCCCCACGAATGGGCATGGACGATCATGGACCAATCGTCGAACTGAATCCAATCCGCTCCGGCCTCGAGCGCCTTGGTGGCGCGTTCCACGCTGTGTTCGAGGAAACGCGGCCGGTTGTTGCATCCCCAGTACCATGGCTCCTTGGGATTGAAGGCGACCATCCAAGGTGCGACGACCGGCTTGCCGTCGAGGTCCAATGCTTGGGCTTCGGGCTCGGTCGTGCCCGCGATCGAGTTGATGGCGCTCTGGAATGTCCGGATCCCTTCCGCGCGGCAGCTTGTGATGTACGCCGCATCGTGCGAGTAGCACCACATGATGCGGTCCGGCCCGAACGCGCGGATTGTCTCGATCGAGTTCTTGCGTTTGCCGCGGGTCGAAAGCAGCACGTCTCCATGCTCGAAAAGGGTGGGCAGTTCCGGCATCGCCGCTGCTGAATGCTCGAGAGTCATAGCCTTTCTCCCCTCGCTCAGGATGCGTTTCGAGAGCTGTTCCTCGGATAGAATGTCACCGTATATCCGGACATTGTCAATCGCCCCTCGGAAAGGTCGTATCTCCTCGAGATTGCCGAACTGCAAGGACTCTGTTCCCGAGTCCGGCACGGGGATCCCAGTCCACTCGACGACCTTGGTCAGGCTTTCTCCCAGCGTGGCATGGTAGAGTGTCGCCGTGCCCTTTTCTCGATCGTGCGTGATTGCCATGACGTTCCACTGGCGATCCTTGACCAGGGCGAGATCTCTCGGCGAGGATTGGTGATGATCCTTGCCGTTGTGTCGTACGCCGA
>JAGLDW010001052.1 GCA_023145395.1 Lentisphaeria bacterium
TGACGATACAGGGAGAGGAGGGCTTGCTGACCCCAACCGCCCAGAAGTGCGAGGTCGGTGAGGCAGGCATCCGCCACATCCGCTATTTTGCGGATGGCCTGTACGCTGAAACATGCTTCACGGTCCTGCGCGCCGGCGTCTGGGAGCGGCGCGATCTGATCCGCAATGAAGGATCACAGCCAGCGCGATTAACGGGCGTGTCCAGTCGATTCGACTTGGAGCGTGGCGTCTACGAACTCTATACCCAGGCTGGCGGGTGGTGCACAGAATCCCAAGGGGACTGGGAGAGTCTCGCCCATGGCAGGCGTGTGCTGGTTTGCGAACATGGTCGTACCAGCCAGGGATCAACGCCGTTTCTGGGTATCCGCTGTGCGGGGAACGACTGCGGTGTGGCGTTCCACCTTCTGCCACGCGGGAACTGGCGCATCGAGATTGACGCCCATAGAGATGCTGGTTGGCGGGCGGGGAATCTAACGCTTCGCTTCGGTCCGGACGATGCCGACGGGCTGCGGGTATCCCTTCAGCCAGGCGAGGAATACGCTTTGCCATCTCTGCTGTTGGTTGGCTTCGCGAGTGCTCGGATTGAGTCGGCGGCTCCCCTCCTGCACGCGGCAACGGCTGCCTGGGCGCTGCCTCTGCCGAAGCCACCCCCTGTGGTCTACAACACCTGGCTGGACAATTTTGTGGAACTCGACCTGGACCGGTTGCATCGACAGGTGACGGCCGCTGCGGAGGTGGGATGCGAGGTCTTCGTCGTTGACGCCGGGTGGTACGGAGAGGGGGAAGGTTGGGCTTGCCAGGGCGATTGGCGGGAGAAAACCGACCGAGCCTTCCACGGGCGAATGGTGGATTTCGCCGACCATGTGCGTGCGTCCGGACTCGGCTTCGGCCTGTGGATGGAGCCGGAGGCCGTCCACGCCAACACGCCACTGGGGAAGAATCCGCCGCGCTGGCTGCGGCCCGGCCCCACGGGCATGCTCTGGCCCGATCTCACAGAGGCGGCAGCGTACGACTGGCTGCGCGACGAAATGACCCGCCTTCTAGACACCTACCAGGCAGTCTGGATGAAGATTGACTTCAATCAGCCACTTGGCGCAGATCCCCAACGTCGTGGCCTGCGTGGCTACTACGATGCCTGGTACCGGTTGCTTGCGGAACTGCGCGGCCGCTTCCCGGACACCTTCTTCGAGAACTGTGCAAGCGGCGCCATGCGCCTGGAGCTGGAGTCCTGCCAACACTTCCACGGGCATTTTCTTTCCGACACCGTTCATCCCGTGGACACCATACGCATCATGCAGGGCACGCTCCTTCGCGTGCCGCCAGGCGGGCTCTACAGCTGGGCGGTGCTCAGCCCTGCTGGCGCCGCGCCCTGCTACCCCCATCCTGCGGACAACGCGCCGGCGCGTGCCCTCACACCGTGCGACGCCACTTGGAAACGGGCTGAAATTGTGGATGTTGGATTCGCCATGGCCGCTGCTCTGCCCGGCATTCCGGGGCTCTCGGGTGACCTCGCGGGGCTTGCCCCCGAGCTACGGGGGGAGATTGCCCGCTGGCTATGCCTGTGGAAGCAACACCGTACCTGGCTTCGCCACTCTCAAGGGCATTTGCTGACCCCCGTCCGTCCGTTGCACGACAATACCGGCTGGGCCGCCTTCGAGTTTGCGAGTGCGGACGAGGCACTTGTTCTCGCCTTTCGTCTCAACGATCTAAATCCGAACTTTCGTACGCAGCTGCG
>JAGLDW010001053.1 GCA_023145395.1 Lentisphaeria bacterium
GACGGCGTGTGCTGTCACGTCCCCGGTCCATTCCAGGTGGCCGGACTGGTGATCACACGCTCGGCAGCGTGTCCGCGCCGCGGCAGGACCGAAGCTCCGCCTGCCACCACTAGCCAGACCCGCTGCGGAAAGGGAAGGTGACCAGTAATCGGTCAATCAGTCATCAGTCAGATGCCTCCGGCTGAGCCGGAGGCTTGATGGACGCTGCGCTTGAACCGCTCAAAGCGGTGTGGGTCTAGCTATCTGGTGGGCGACAGCTGCCCGCTCTCGATCATTGCGAGGAGCGGGTTGTCGGTGATGTCGAGAGGGAGATCGATTCGGCCTCGGCGTCGCGCCGACTCGTAGCAGCCGAAGACGATCTCGATCGACATGAGCTGATTTTCCGCGCACAGCTCGGAGGTCCGCCCCGTTTGCAGGCAATCCACCACGTCGGCAATCGCCCGTTCGTGATATCCGGGCCCATGCAGGTGTTCTCCTTCGCAATCCACCTTGATCCAGCCTGCCTCGTCGTACCGTGAATACCGCAGCATATACCCATCGGTCGGTGTCCAGGGCACTTCGGCCACGCCTTCCGTCCCCGTGATGCGAAACGACGGTCCCCATTCACTGGCGTCCGAGCCGGTTTCCATATGAGCGACGACCCCATTGGCGTATTTCCACTGGTAGACGCCCTGGTACTCGGACGGCGCGCCGAACGCGTACCGGATTTCGCGCCCGTCGACCTGGCCCATCACCCATTCCGCCGGATGCTGCCCATTCATGTAGGTGAGCATGTCCACCCAATGGCAGCCACCGTCGTAGAGGTCCCCGCAGAGAGCGTCCATGCGCAGAATTTCTCCGAGCACATTCGTCTCGATCAAACGCCGGAGTCCGCGAATAGGCGCCCCGAAACGCCTCTGGTGATTGAACGTCAGCTTCGTTTTGCTCCGTTTGGCGGCTGCAACCATCTCGCGGCACGCGCCAAAATCCAATGCCATCGGTTTCTCGCAGTGGATTGCGGGCAGATCTGCAGCAAGGCAGTCCAGAACGATGCGCGCATG
>JAGLDW010001054.1 GCA_023145395.1 Lentisphaeria bacterium
TTGCGCCTCGTCAGGAACCAAAATGAACAGCAGTCCCGCAGTGCGGGAGCAAGCTGTTTTCGCGCGGATCCTTAGCCCACAGGTCCCGGACGGACAATCGTGGAGCCGTGCAAATCCGAGGGTGCCCCCACCCACCCACCATTCCTTTCATCATGCACGTCCTGTGGTTGTTGGTTTCCAGAGTGCTTCCGGCACCGTATATTGCGGGGACGAAAGTGGCCTGTGACCAAGCAACGCGGAGACGAATGGACGATGAAACGGCAGATCCGATGGACAGAGCGTTTGGAGGACCGCAGGAAGCTTGAAGTGCGAGTCAGTTTCCAGGGATCGAAGATCAAGTGGCAGTTCAAACACCCGGACATGGGCGTTTGGGACTACGATTCGCCGCCGACCGCCGAGCAGTGGGAGATGCTATCCCAGAAGCTTCGCGATCTGTATCAGCGTGGACACGTGGCGTTGGACAAGCAGATTCTGCTGGTCGAGAAGGAACGGAACGGATAGCAAACTCAATCAGCAGGGGCGAGAATTCAACGCAATTGATTCCCGCAAGGGTGATAGTACGGTAGGCGCCCGTCTCCTGTCCTTTTTTAGTCAGTGTCCACCGGGGAGCCTGGATTCACGTTCCGGATCAACTCTATGACAGTGCGTGCCATTCTTCTTGGTTTCCTGGGTGCCGGCTTCGTCTGCGGCGCCAGTTTCTTTAACGACCGTATTCTCCGCCAGAGCTATCTGGTGGGCAACAACATGCCCGTGTCGGTCTATGGCGCGCTGATCTTCTTCGTCATTCTGGTCAATCCGTACCTTCGAAAGCTGCACTTGAAGGGGAGCGAACTGGCGGTCATCCTGACGCTGACCCTCGCCGCCTGCTGCATCCCGGGTTCCGGGTTTCTGCGCACTTTCACCTCCTCGATCCTTCTTCCCTACCACTACGAGAAGGTGGAGCCCGGCTGGCGCGACCAGAAGGTCGTCCAAATGCTGCCGAAGCGCATGCTTGCGGATGTGACGGACGAGGACGAGGTGCTGGGCACATTCGTGCAGGGCATTGGCGAGGGCTCGCAGCATGCCTCCTGGCGGGACATTCCATGGGCTGCATGGAAGAAGCCGTTTCTGCTCTGGATTCCGCTGATCCTCACTCTCTGGTTTGGCCTGATCGGCCTCTCCGTGTACGTCCACCGACAATGGTCGTCCCACGAGCATCTTCCCTATCCGATAGCCTCCTTTGCGAACGCCCTTCTGCCCGATGAGGAGAGCGGGCGCAACAGCCTGTTCCGCAAGCGGATCTTCTGGTTTGGGCTGGGCGCCGTTCTGTTCATCCACATGAACAACTATCTATGCCAGTGGTTTCCGCAGACGCTCATTCCCATCGCCACGCGTTTCTCCTTCGCCCCGATGGCCCGCTTTTTCCCGACCATCACCCGCGGTGGAGGCTGGGCGATTTTTCATCCCCGGATCTTTTTCTGCGTGGTCGGAATCGCTTTTCTCATCCCGACTGACCTGTCGCTGACCTTCGGCATCGGCCCGACCCTGTGGGCGATCGTGGTGGGCACCTTCGCCGTGTACGGAATCAATCTCAACAACGTGATCGAGGGCAGCTACTGGTACACGGGCTTGAAGGCGCGGATGTTCATTCTCTTCGGCGCCAACGTGGGTTTGTTCCTGGCGTTGATGTACACGGGGCGGCACTACTACTGGACCATACTGAAACGCGCCTTTGGGGGGCGCGGAGGTGGGGATGCGGACGCAGGCGCCGTGTGGGGTTGCCGCGCCTTTCTCGTGATGATGGTCTGCTTCGTCGTGCAGCTCTCCCTGGCCGGCCTGGACTGGCAACTGGCCGTGATCTACACCGGAATCCTGGTGATTTTCTACGTGGTGATGAGCCGGATCATCTGCGAAAGCGGACTTTTTCACCTACAGTCGAACATCTTCCCCTGCACGATCATCTGGGGCTTCTTCGGAGCGAGCAGTCTAGGACCCGGCACGTTGCTGATGATGCAGGTCATCTCGATGATCCTGGTCTGCGATCCCCGCGAATCGCTGATGCCGTTCATGAGCAATTCCCTGAAGGTGATGGAGATGCGCAAGGGCGCCGGAGGGGGGATGGGCAGAGTGTCCCTGTGGTGCGTGGGCGCGATTCTTGTCGGGCTGGCTATCGCCCTGCCTCTGACCCTCTACATCCAGTATGATCAGGGCAATGCGTGCTGGGAGGGATGGGCGGAGAAGGCTGTGCCCACCATGCAGTTCACGAATGCGGTTGCCGTGAAGCGCAAACTGACGAATCAGGGCCTGCTCGAATCATCCCAGGAGGCTTCGGGCTGGGGGCGTTTCGGGCAGATGAAACCCAACTCGGTGTGCATGACCGCCTTCGCCGCCGGCATCGTGCTGGTGCTGCTCTTCAGCGCCGCTCGACTGCGCTTTCGCTGGTGGCCACTGCATCCGCTCTTGTTCGTCACCTGGTGCACAACGCACATCCAGGCCTTCTCCGGCTCGTTTCTGCTTGGCTGGCTCATCAAACGCTGCGTCGTCAAGTACGGAGGAAATGCCGTCTACAACCGCATGAAACCACTCGTGTACGGCCTGATTGCGGGAGAAATTCTCAGTGCGGTCATCCCCAGTATCGTGGGTGTGATCTACTACTTCGTCACCGGGAACCGCCCCAAGGCCTTCCACGTGCTGCTGGGGTAGCATCCGCCGCGAAAAGAGTTTCGCGACTCAGATTCAAGGTTGGCAGGTTCGAGGGTCAGAGGGTGAGGATGCCCTGCCCCCGGATCTCATTTTGAAAATGTTGAGATATACAAATTATCAACTTTGTCTCTTGCCCATGGAGTTTTCCGTATAAACTTCAAGCTGGATTTCACAGAGGGATCATGTCTAAAACAGTTGATACTAATCCTATCACCCAGATTACCCCAACCATAGTGATCTACGAGTCTCGTGACAATGTGCTCCAGCGTGACCCCATGTAGAGGGTTATTGGGTTGTTCATTGGTCATGACTGAAGTATACCCTCATTATGTAAAATGCGTATATACGCATTTTCGCGGCGGGTCTAACCAGTGCGTCGTGCCCGCAACCGCTGCACGTATTTCCCGGGCGCCACCCCTTCCACACGTTTGAAGGTTCGTGAAAAATTGAACTCACTGCTGAACCCGAGACGTCCAGCGGTTTCTTTCACCGTGAGCCCCTCGCCGAGCAGCAGACGTTTTGCGGCGTTGACCTTGTGGCGCACGACGGCGTTGTAGGGAGTGTCTCCGGCGGCGACTGGATAGGCATGGGCAAACGTGGACGTGCTCATGCCGACATATCGTGCCAGATCCGCGACCTGGACAGGTTCGGCCAGATGCTCGTCCAAGTATTCCGAGACTCTCTCAATCAATCTCTTCACGGGATCATTGCCTGTCGGCGCGAGGGTCCGACGGTGCGGACCGACAATGCTCGAAGTGTAGATCCGACCGAGCACCTCAAGCATCAGAGCGGACGCCAGGAACTCGGTGCCCCGAGGGCGTTCGGAAAACATCGTGCCGAGACGCTGCAGCCGCGATGCTGCAACAGCCGCGGGATCCTCGATATGGCAGTATCCCTCATCGCCAGTGAGTTCCTTCAACGCTTCTGCGATTGTAGCCTGCGACACTTCGAACACCATATAGGCCTCCTCCATCGTATTGCCGTGCCGCTGTAGCTCGTAGTAGTTCGTTCCCGGGGCGTAGAGCGCCAGCAGAGCATTGGGGCGGAGGAACAACTTCCCGCTCCCGACGCGCTGGGTCTGTTCCCCCTTGGTTATCACATCCAACACCCAGGATGCGCCCGTTCCGTGCGCGGTCCAGCCGTCCTGCTTAGGGCGCGACGTTCCGTTGAAGGCGAGTCGCAGCTCGACTCCGCCGCTCTTTGCCATGGCCTGCTCCATCTTGTTCACAACTCCCGCAGATATTGATATGTATTTAGCAGAAAACGCGATTTTGGTTTGCTAGAACACGTATCATACTCTGTATGTGACAATGTCATATGTCTAGAGATATCGACATGAAACTATGATTCCGGCACACAGTCATCCCACAGGATGACGGAGTGGTGGAGAACTGGAGGCATGGAGTACTGCTCTTGAGCTGGAGCTGCGGTGTGCAGCGCGTCTTACGGCCAACCGACTGGGAGTGGGAATTTGCACTTTCAGCGCCAGCACGTAATTCGGCAACTCGTGGATCTTCACTACTCCACTCCTCCAACACTCCAACGCTCCATGGGACCGCTGGGATGCTAAAATGAAGTCGCCACCTGTTTCGGAGATCGTGCAATGAGCGAGTTTCGACTTTTTGACGCAAACTGCCAGGTCGGCCGGCACCTGCACTGGACCCCGGACCAGCCGCAGACGCGGGACGACCTGCTCGCGGATCTGGATCATTTCGGCATTGACGAGGCGTTGGTGATCGATTCACTGAGCCGGGAGAATCATCCCGCGCAGGGGAATCGGCGGGTGCTGGAGACGACGGGCGGCAATCCGCGGCTGCATCCCGCCTGGGCGGCAATGCCGCACGCAACGCCAGATGAACAGCTGCGGGGGACAAATTTGCTTGATGAAATGCGCAAACATCGCGTCGGCGCGCTTTTTCTCTATCCTGGGCAATACAGATTCACACTCAGTGACTGGGCAGTGGACGACTTTCTTGAACCACTGGCGCTGGCCGGAACCCCGATTTTCGTGAACTTCAATGAAGTCGGTGGCTCCATGGCTCCGGACATGACGGACTGGGATGCGGTGGTCGCTCTCTGCCGCCGCTGGCCAACTCTTCCGGTGATTGTCAGCGAGTCGCGCATCCGACGCGGAAATCGTTTGATCTATCGTGCCTTCGACGCCTGTCCGAACCTGCGCGTGGAACTTAGCGCCTACTGGCTGCATCGAGGCATCGAGTTCATCACCGAGCACTGGGGGGCGGAACGGCTGGTCTTCGGCTCGAACTGGCCACGTCACGGATACAGTGACACCGTGGCGACGCTGACAACCGCCGATATTTCCGACGAGGACAAGTGTCTGATCGCCGGTGACAACCTGCGTCAGCTGATTAGCTGGAGCGGAGCGAAACACCCGGAGGTGGATCTGCCGCCTGCTGCGGATGCATACGTCGCATTTGGCCAGACGGGAAAACGCCCCGAGGACCTCCCGCTGTTTGCCGACTGCCATGGTCACATGGGCGGAGAGGCATCCCATTATCACCTGCCCAACTGCACCCTCGACGGGATCGTGCGCGATCAACGGCGATACGGCGTTGAAAAAAGCGTGATTTTTGGGTTCACCGGGGTTTTCAGCGACGAGCAGCCGGGGAACGACCTGGTGGCGGAAGCGGTGGCGGCGCATCCGGATCTCTACGTGGGATTCACCTTGCTGAATCCGCACCGCGGTCCGGAACTCATGCTGGAAGAACTCGAGCGCGGCAAGGCAATGGGATTGAAGGGCATAAAGCTGATTCCCCACTACCAGGGCTATCCGAATGAAGGCGCGCACATCGACGTCGCCTGCAAATGGGCGCATGACAACCGGCAGATCATCCTCAATCATTACTGGGGTGGCGCGGAACAGATGGAACGCCTCCTGGAGACCTATCCGGACGCGTGCTTCCTGACCGGGCACATGTGCTTGAGCTACGCGGCGCTGATGCGGAAGTTCGACAACCTGCACGTCTGCTCCTGTCCGCTGATCCCTCCCGGCGCCTGTGAACATGCGGTTGCCGAGATCGGCGCCGACCGGCTGCTCTTCGGTTCCGACCTGCAGGATCTGCCCATCGCCTGGGGCCTCGGCCCGATCCTTTTCGCCCGCATCAGTCCCGAGGACAAACGCCTGATCCTGGGCGACAATCTGCGACGTCTTCTGAGCCGATACAGTCTTGTGTGAACCCTGAGCCCTGAAGAGCAGGAGTCACCACGAAGACACGAAGAACACGAAGACCGAATCAAAGAAGCAAGAAAACGCGGACAACAGGCTCCGAGAAGGCCTCTCCC
>JAGLDW010001055.1 GCA_023145395.1 Lentisphaeria bacterium
AACCTTGTCCCATGACAACAGGGAGCTCCACACGATGAACAAAGAACGCACGACACAGCAATTGGCCTTGCAGGGAGGCATGAAAGCGGTCTCCGCCATCGAGGGCAAGGGCAAACCGAAGATCGGCGCCGACGAGTTCATGGCCTTGGCCGAACGATTCTGCCTGAGCGACACAGCGCTGAGCAAGATTCGCGAGGCAGTGGAGCAGGAGGACTGGGGCAGCGGCCCGTTCCTGGCCAACTACTACTCCGGTCTTGAAGAATCGCGGGTTCAGAAATACGAGCGCACAGCCCGGGAATTGTTCGGCTCTTCCTACGCGGTCGGCGTCAACTCCGGAACGGGGGCGCTGCACTGTTCGTTTGCCGCCGCCGGGGTCAAGCCGGGGAAAGAAGTGATCTGCCCGGCAATCGGTTTCTATGCGACGGCAGCCGCAGTGGTCATGGCAGGCGGCATGCCAGTGTTCTGCGACGTCGACGAATCACTGACCATGGATCCCGACGCTCTCGAACCGCTGATCAATGAACGCACAGTGGCGCTGGCTCCCACCCATCCCATGGGCGTCGTCTGCAATATGGGCAGGATCATGGCGGTGGCGGAGAAGCATGGCCTCAAGGTCGTCGAGGATTGTGCCCAGGCATGTTGCGGGCGGTTCGACGGACAGCTGATCGGCACGTTTGGCGATTTCGGGTGCTTCAGCATCTCCGCATACAAGATCGTGGGCGGCGGTGAAGGCGGCCTGATCCTGACCAAGAAGGAACGTGACTGGGACAGGGTGAACGGCATTTCGGAGGGCGGCGGACTCTGGCGCCCCACGCGCTTTGCCCCGGAGCGATACGAAGGCGAACTGCTTGTCGGCACCAACTACCGGATGTCCGAACTCGAAGCGGCGGTCGATGCCGTGCAGTTGACGAAAGCCGAAGCGACAGTCGCACGGTTTCGGAACGTGAAACAGCAAATCATCAGCCAGCTTGGAAGTTTCAAGGAGATCACCCCCCAACTACGACATGACACGGCTGGCGACATTGGCTACCAGTTGCGGTTTTTCCCGGAATCCGTCGATCTCGGGAAGCGGATCTGCGAGGCGCTCCAGGCGGAAGGCGTCGGAGCGAGCACACGCGGGGGCGCGGGCAGAGATGATTGGCACATCTACCACTACATGCACCCGCTCAAGGGAGACATTGGCTGCGGATGCTACACGGGCAACGCGCAGGCAACCTATGAAAAGGGTGCCTGTCCGGTCGCGGACGATCTATTCGAACGGGTTGTGAATCTCGGCATGAACCAGTGGTACACCCAAGCGGATTGCGATCATATCGCGACCGGCATCAACAAGGTTCTGAACGTGTACTGCACCCCGGCGAAAACCCCGAAGCCCTGGTAGAAAACGCAGAATGTGAGACGGACTCCGGACGGCGAGTCGGCGGATTCTTTCACCACGAGCCGAACGAAGGGGGGAATGGAGGGCGAGACTCCCGGCGAGCCGTGCCTTGCGAACTCCGCACGTCGTGGAGGGCCGATGTCCACAGCGACCGTGCCCTGCGAACTCCGCACGTCGTGGAGGGCCGATGTCCACAGCGGCCGTGCCCTGCGAACTCCGCACGTCGTGGAGGGCCGATGTCCACAGCGGCCATGCCCTGCGAACTGCGCAAATCATGGAGGGCGAGCGGCCCGCGAGCCGTGCCCTGCAAATCCCCCAGAACAGAGGCAAATGCAACCACGAGGGACAGAACACACATAGAGAAGAAAAATTCGCGCAAAGACGCAGTACACCTTGATCAACGACAGTATCACCGGCCGGAACGCTACAAGGCGGAGCGGCGCAGTGTTTCCCGTCCGTGTGGATGCACTCGTTCGCGTCAGCGATATACGTCTTTGCGGTGCCCCACTTTTACAATCCACACCGTCAGTTCCTCATCCTGGACCGAGTAGATGACCCGGTATCTGCCCTGTCGGACGCGATACCGTTCTCGTCCTGACAGTTTCTCGCACCCGCGCGGACGTGGATCTGTCGTCAGCGCCTGAATTCGCTCCATGAGGCGTGCTAATTCGCGTTTTGGGATACGGGACAGATCCCGTTCCACAGATTTGCGGAAGAATATGCTATATCCGGCCATCTGCACGAAGCCTCTTCAGCATGTC
>JAGLDW010001056.1 GCA_023145395.1 Lentisphaeria bacterium
AAAACGAGAAGACCGGTGCATCGGTCAACCGGGAGTATCTCCAGCAACTCGCCCAGGACACCAGCGGAAAATTCGTGAAATGGAGTGACCGGCATTCGCTCCTCAAGGATATTCCCCACAACGTTCGAGAGATCACCAATACACGAGAATATCCTGTTTGGAACCGCTGGCCCTGGCTCCTGATCATTATTGCGCTCTTCAGCGCGGAATGGTACTGGCGCCGCAAGCTGGATATGGTGTAGAGTTTTCCGCCGGATCGCCCACACGCACACGGGAGACACGCATTGGTCCACGTCTGGATCCTTACCGGCACGTTCGCTGCCGCCATTGTTGAGTCGACTGTCGGCAGTCAGGGGCTGTACCTGCCTTGTTTTTCCATCTGCGCCTACTATTTCGCCGCCACTCTCGGCTGGCGGAGAAGCCTGCCGGCTCTGGCCGTGGTGGCCACCTGTCTCGATCTCGCCCTGGGGCGCGGGCTACCGGTCAGCCTCCTCACTCTGCCCGCACTGGCGCCGATCATACGGATCTGGCAACGCTACGGAGACCAGCGGCTCCCTCTGCTGCAAGCGGTGCCCGGGCTGATGGTCGGAACAGTGGCAGCGGCGACCGCCGTGTTGTTCCTCCGCCTTCCCGGCGCCGTCCTTGATCTCCCAGGAGCACGAGCCAACCTAGCTCTACTGGTCTACGGCGCTCTGGGCGGAATGCTGCTGACCCCGCTGATCTGCTCCCAACTTGACCGCCTCGCGCGGCTTCTCGCCTTCCCACGCTATCAAAGATTCAAGCGCCGCGCACAGGGGGGGGCGCCATGACCTCCTCGTCATCCTCATTCAGCGCCTCCCGGCGAATTCATTTGCTGACCGGAGTCGTTCTGGTATTCCTTGGGCTTCTTCTAGCGCGCCTGTGGCAGGTGCAGCTTCAGCAAGGCGCGGAACATGTCAGCGACATCAAGCGCCAAAGCATCCGTCCAATCCGCCTCAACCCGCTCCGGGGCCGCATTCTCGCAAGGGACGGCACACCGCTGGCCGACCGGGAAGCGCGCCTGAATCTCATCTTCCACGTCTCGGAAATGCGTCAAGCGGGACGCAAGCGCAGGACAATCGGCCATATCGTCAAAAAGAGCTTTGAGCTTGCCCGGATGATCGGCCGCCCAGCCCCGCTGACCCCCACAAAGGCGAAGGACCATCTCTACTACAGACCGGCCATGCCGCTGACGGTCTTCAAGAATCTCAGCGACCAGGAGACAGCCATCCTGGCCGAGATGACCCCGCCCGTCCGCGGCATGGAAATCGCTCCGCAGGTGGAGCGTCAATACCCACTGCCGGGGATCGCCTCCCACGTGCTCGGGATCGCCGCCCGGCAAACGCCCAGCGCAAGCCTTGGCATGAAGGAGTACCGCTCCCCCTATGTGACGCTCGAACTCCACGGGCGAACGGGGCTTGAGAGAAAGTACGACGAAGTGCTTGCCGGCACAGCGGGTGCGAAGCTCGTGCGGGTCAACACCCTTGGCTACGTGCACGAAGTCATCGGAGTTCCAAAACTCCCCGTCGACGGCAAGGATCTCGTTCTCACGCTGGATTTGGGTGCTCAGCGTGCGGCCGAGCTCGTGCTACGCGGCCACACGGGCGCGCTGGTGCTGCTCGACATCCACACTGGCGGTGTCCTGGCCATGGCATCGTCACCCACATATGACCTGTCGAAAATGACTGGACGCCTCGAAACCACGCTGGGGACGGCCCTCAACCGGGCCGTTGGTGGCAGCTACATGCCCGGCTCCATCGTCAAACCACTCACCGCGCTCGCGGCGCTCGAATGCGGCGCCATCGACACCTCAACGGTGTACGAGTGCACAGGCGCCTACAAGATCGGGAAGCGCCCGATTCGCTGCGCGCGGCGCTATGGGCACGGCGAGTTGACGGTCGTCGAAGCGCTGAGAGTCTCCTGCAACCCGTTCTTCATCAACGCCGGCATTCTGACGGGCCTCGACAGACTCATACCCATATACGAGGCCGTGGGTATTGGCGAGAATCCCCGGATCGACCTCCCCCCCCCCATTGCCCGGGGCATCCGCCCCAACCGGGCCTATGTCCGGCGTGTCTGGAACGAGACATGGAACGCGCACAACACTGCCTTGGTCAGCATCGGTCAGGGCGTGTTCACCCTGTCGCCGCTGCAAGCGGCCATGTTCTGCACAGCCATCGCCAACGGAGGGCGTCTCTACCGCCCCTACCTTGTGCAGAGCATTCTGAACCCCGACGGCAGCGCCTGGAGCAACACCGCGCCAACGGTCGAGCATCGACTTCCCGTGAAGCCCGCACACATCGACACCGTGCGAAAAGGCATGACCGAAGTGGTCAATGCCACCAAGGGATCCGGACGCAACGCCCGAAACAACGCCATCAGCCTGGCCGGCAAGACGGGTACTGCGGAGGTCGGACCGCGTGGAAACCGCCACAAGAACACCTGGTTCATCTGCTTTGGGCCGGTCGAGGACCCACAGTACGCCTTCGCCTGCGTCATCGAGCGAGGAGAATCCGGAGGAAAAACCGTGGCGCCCATCGCCAAGCGCTTCTTCGAGCAATGGCTTCTTGATCAGGCGACGCCCGGACATGGGAGTGGAACTGAGTAACGCCTCAGTCTTGTGGGGT
>JAGLDW010001057.1 GCA_023145395.1 Lentisphaeria bacterium
CCGAAGCACTTGGAGGGCGGTTGCCCTCAACCGCCGTGTCCCCACGCAACTGAGGCGTTACGGAACTGAAGAATAGTCGCCTTGCAGAGAACCTCTTCTGCAACTAGAATTGGTGTTGGGTGCGTTGTTTTCCTAACTCACATTTTGGCAAGAGCGTCGGATGGTCAAACGCAAGGCACGAGGAAGGCATAGAGCCAGCGAGGAATAGGAGCCAAGGACCATATCACCAAGATGATCGGCCCCGCAAAGGGTGATCCCAACTGTGTCTGGGATGCGCTGTAGTCCCAGTGTATCTCCTTGAACGTGCCCCCTCGCCTCTGGGCCGGGGGGGCTTTTTTATGTCTGACCTGCCTACAGCAAGAACGGAGACAAGACATGGCCGGGTACCTTCCGAATATTCCCACAATAGGTTGCCCATGGTCCGCCAAACTCGGACGGTGTGTGGTGGGTGCACCTCTTTTCTGCGCTGTCTTCCTTGCCGCATGCTCCCTCGCTGAAGCTGCACCGAAGCAGCAGAGCATGAACCCGCGGGAGAGAATGGAAATGCTTGCCCGTCTGGCGAACGAGTATCCTTGGTTCAAAGCGCAGAAGGCCACGATTGTCGGGAAGTGCCAGCAACGCCTGGGCAAATCCTCGGAGGATCTCTGGTACACCATGCCCGCCCAGTGCATCCCGCGGTCGAACACGGTCAACGCGAAATCCGGCTGCCCGAACTGCGGCGTTGCCATCCATCGTGGCTATGGCTACTACCCATGGGGATTGTCCACTGAACATCCGTGGAAAGTGCAATGCCCAAAGTGCCTGGAACGATTTCCGAAGAACGACTTCGCCGCCTACTACAGATCTGGGGTCGATCAACGCGGAGTCTTCGACCACAAGCGGGCGGACCAAAGCCTGCTCCGTAACGAGGAACACCCCGACCCCAAAGACCCAAAACACAAGTTTGGTGTCGATGCCGGCACGGGATATCGTGATGCCAAAGGCACACTCTACACATTTGTCGCCCACTACAACGGCAAGAGCTACTGGGGACAACCGTGGAGCACACATAGCATCACCACCGAGGCGCTCGATTTCGCCTATGCCTACGTGCTCACCGGGGACAAACGCCACGCACGCAAGGCGGCGGTCATCCTGAGCCGGATCGCGGTGCTCTATCCTGACATGGACTACTACTACTGGAATCGAAACCCAGAACACAATCCAAGTGGAAAACGCATACCGGGAAAAATCCTCGACCGTATCTGGGAGAATTTTCTGGTGAAGCGTCTGTTGAAAACCTATGACCTGGTTCACGACGCGGTCGTGGATGACCAGGAGTTCATGGAGTTCCTGAGCCAAAAGACGGCCCATCTCCCGCTGGCGAAGGGCAGGCACGGGAATCGTTTCACCGATCTCATCGAGGACTTCTATCTCAAGGAGGTGTTTCGTTGTGCTCAGAACGGGTTTCTCTGGGGCAATACGGGGATGACAGAGGAGAACGTGGCTCTATTGGCTGTGGTGACCAGAGACGATGCATTCCGGGAGCAGGTTGTGCGCTGGCTTTTCTCGGCCCGCACGATCACCGGCTACAACACGGACGAACACCGGCAGCTCGGAGGCGGGTTGCTTGACTTGGCGCTACAGCTCACCAGGGACGGATTCTCCCTGGAAAGCGGTGGATACTGCGAGATTCTGGCTCAGACACTTGCTCCCATCTACCCCGCCATGTCCAGGCTCGGGGGCAGTGACCAGAACCCGGTTCACCAAGCCGTCCTGGCATTGTGCCAGAGCCGGCTCTCGGCCTTCTATCGCAACCACTACTCGCTGATCTGCCTGGGCCGGTTCAAACCCTACTGGGGAGACAATGGCACCTTCTGTGCGGCGGCGTATCCCAAGGGCATCGACCCGGCGCTGTATTTTGGCGGATATCTGATGTTCGGCGACCGCCAATCGGCCCGCGATGTCAGGTCCATCCTGCTCACAGACGGCAAGGTGGACACGGACAAGCTCCGGGTTGACGATCTGTATCTCATCCCCCCCGATATCGAGAGCAAGCTGGTGGACTTTGCCAAAATCTTGCCCAGCCCAGCGAACGATTCCGTCAACCTCACAGGCCGCGGGTTGGTTGTGCTGAAACAAGGAAGCGGGGGGGATGAGCGCTGCCTGTGGACGCATTATGGCAACAACCATACTTGCCACAACCACCCGGACACACTCTCCATCGGACTCTTCGCCCTGGGAAGAGACATCCTGCCGGCGCTTGGATACCCGGACCTGAGAAAGCGTGCCATGCACACCAATTGGAACTTGAGCGCGATCAACAGCAACACGGTGGTGGTCGATGGACAGGAGAGAATGCGCCGCATAGAGATCGCCGACCAGAAGCTGTTCGCCGAATCCAAACTCGTCTCGCTGCACGCTATTTCCGCGGATTCGTTGTACGAACATGTGAGCACATACAGACGCTGTGTCGGATTGGTGAACGTGGCCGAGGATGCCTTCTACGTGATCGATTTCTTCGACGTGAATGGAGGCAGCGAGCACGTGTACAGCTTCCACAGCGGCGCAGGAGACATCACAATGGATCCCGAAATCCAGTTCATGAAGCAGAAAACCGGAACCTATGCGGGGCCGGACGTGCAATACGCCTCGGAAGCATATCGCTATTCAGAGGAGTACGACTGGCGCTGGGGAAATGGGTTCCAGTACCTGTACGATGTGGAGCGCTCCGGACCGGTGGAGGACGGGTCGTTCACCTGGCGTCTCGAGAACACGCATGGTGTCTCGCCGTTCGGGGACGATGTGCGCTGCCGCCTGAACCTGCTCTCCCCGGCAGCCGAAGTGGCAATCGCCAAGGGCAAGCCGCCGCAAAACCGAAAAGGCAACCCCGAGTACATCCGCTATGTCCTGGCAAAGCGCCGTGCGGAGGCCGATCTCACATCGCAGTTTGTCAGTGTGATCGAGACCTATGTCGAAGGCAGGCGTCCGGTGGCCTCGGTCCGCAGGCTGAAAAAACTCGCTGGCGGCGCTTTCGCCAGTGCCGTGGAGGTGACCCTGGCCGATGGCAGGCGAGATCTGATCGTGAAGGGGGAGGATGAGTTTTCCGAAGCGGCGTTCGAGGGTGGTCTGAACCTGAAGGGGCTCTTCTGCCTGCTGCGTCTGAATGCGGCCGGGGAAGTGCTGGAGTACCACGCCTCCATGGTGCGGGAAATCCGCATCGACGGACAATTTCAAATGAATTTTATCCCCAGCGCAAAATCACGAGTGGTTGCTTTCGACCGAGGTGTGTCGGCAACAAGCACCATTGCCCTGTCCTCCACAATCGTCTTGCCCGATGACGCCTTGGCCCCATTCTGGGCGGACATCACGCCGACACAGGCACAAGCAGATGGGAGCTATCGCGTGCTTGATACGCAGACGCGGAAAGGACGGACCACGCTCCGCCTGGATACGGATTCGTTCATCTCCGGACGCAAGGGGAAGAGCGTGTTCGGCAAAGCGAGCTATGCGGAGGCCTTCGAATATACGTTCGCCGACGGAGCCACGGTCGTGATCCCCTTCTCATACCACGGCAAGCCCCGTCGATAGGGAAACGGTGAAAGCCCGAGTGACAAACACGGCGATCCCATGGGATGACTGTACCGGAAATTCATCGATTCCTGTCAATCCGCCGTAACGGGCACCAATGGCGCGGAGGGATGGAAGCGTATCCAGTCAATCTCGGCACTCACCCTCCCCGAGCTGGCTCCCGCCCCAAAGGCAAGCTGTGACTGGCGGGGAACCCCGCCAAGAAAAGCCACTTTCTCCAGAATCCGTTCCCCGTCAAGATACAGGTCACACGATTTGCCTCCGCCAAGGCCCACGATCCTGATTGTGCGGAAGTGGGTGGCCATGTCCGCTTGCACCGGGGGCCTGCCCGGAGCGACAATCCGATCCGGATAGATCTGCAGGGTCATCAAGCCGTGCTCGGTGTTTGTCTGCAGCCAGAACGCGAACCGGGGATCCTTGTTGCACTTGAGCACCCGCAGGGCAGACGCAACCGTGAATCCCGTTTGCCCATCCACATCCCAGACGGGGCCTCGCGGCAGTTTCAGCAGGAGTGCGCCTCTGCCTGCTGCGGAAAGTGTGTCTATCACCAATTTTCCATTCTCGACCCGCAAGCATTCCGAGCTTGGGGCGGAAGCAATGCCCACGAGGTGCCAGCGAGGTGCGGCATGCTGGGGCAGAACATCCCCTTCATAGGCAAAAGGGAAACCATCCGAAGACGCCTCGGACGGCATGGTTCCAGGGCGGAAAAATGGGAGAGCAGCTCGGATCACCTCGTTCTTTGTGTGCTTTCCCAACATGTCAAACTCAGGCTCGAGTGGCGCCTTGGGATATTCGGGGGGAGTCCCCGGCATGGTGAGAAGCAATGGTGACAGCGCGGGGACCGTGAACTGCCAGCGCTCCCCATTCCGCTTGAGTGCTCTGCCACTGGGCTCTCCGTCCGTCATGCTAAGCAACTGGGCATCGTCCGGAGAGTGGGGCGGATAGGTTGTCCGTGGCAACGTTATCGAGAGGGGCAGGTCCGTGTCTCCAATGTTCAGCAACAGGATACCGATCTGTCCGCTCGCGTCCTGCCACACGCTGTTTTGCACCTGAGGCAGGGACACGGTCACGAGTTTGGACCATTGATACCACTGCACATCCAGAAGGGGAACCTGTCTAGCCAAATCCAGCGGACGCAACATGCGTCCCGTGCCAAGCAGGTCCGGATTCGCAGCCTTGAGCCTGGCCATCTTCCGCAAGCAGACTGCCTGGGTATTGTCTTCCCGCAGAAACGTTTCCAGGCAGGCTCGCGACCAGCCAAACTGCCCGCCATAGATGAACTGCTGACCGAACTTGGCCAACACAGCACGCGGCAAGTCCAAGTCACTTGCCATGACATAGCGTCCGAATTGCATTACATAGTCGTGATAGACCGCCGAGAACAGAGGTATGCTGTTCGGGGCATTCAAATTACCGGTCAGAAACGCATCGATTCCCGCCATGTACGGCTCGGCATTCCCCTCGGCAGTCAGCACGAAGTCGGGATCAATGGCCCGTGCCTCCCGCCGTATTTCCTCGCACAGACTCCAGTATCCCTGTATCCAAGCGGCTGTCTCCCCTGGTTCATGTGGATGCTCGGGGTCGTAGGATGGCAGAGCGCTGGACTCGGCCAACTGATCCAGGTAAACCCCGCTGCAGCCTGCATCCACGCAACGCAGAGCAGCTTGACCGATCACCCACCGCCACAGGCGGCTGGCGGGATTCATCGTGGCTCCGGGAATTTTCATCCAAACCTCGCGATGGATCTCTCCATAGGGGTCTCGCACCGCTGCCCGGCGGCCCAGCTCATGCCAGGAGGCGAAATCCGTCCGCCACAGACGGGCATTCAGATAGGGCATGGTCTGGACCCGTGATTCGCGCATGGCAAGAGCTGCTCGGCGGAAGCCAGCCCGGGCTGGAAAGTATTCTGGATAGGCATCGATGCTGGAACTGCCGAAGTTCTGGTGCCAGTTGTACCAGTGAAACATGATCGGCACTCCAAACCACTCCTGCATCCGGACCGCCCACGATGCCGCAAAAGCCGGATCGCAGCTTTCCTGGCCAAGCCGCATGAGCACGAGTGGTGTTTCGATGTATCGGCGTGGTGTTTTTCGCCCCTCGTGCAGCGGTCCCCGCCAAGTCCATGGCGCGGTCAGCGCCCAGGCTCTATAGATTTGGGAGGCATCGTACCAATCCCCCTCGGTCACTTGGATGACAAAGGGATATTCCTGCCGGTAGACAGCTCCATAGCGCATCCGTGTCGGTTGCAGCACTCCGAAGGTTAGCTCGCCGGCGCTGCGATCGGAGGTGACGAGGAATTCCTTGCTTCGAGCCCGGAGATCGTGGCATCCCAGATACACGAGCTTCCGGGCTCGCTGCAACGCAAAAAACTGCATGTTTAGCGATGCTCGGGAATACACGCGTGGTGCAGTTTCCAGGTTCCGCAACGGATCGATGGTCAGCGTGCCCCAGTCACGGGGTTCGATGAACGCGCAGGAAGATCCACTCTCCACCGGTAGATTGAGATTTGGGAAAACGTAGCGGAACACAGTCCAATCCTGCGGAATTCGCACAAACTCGATGGCCCAGAGAAGGCGCTGCTGGTCTGGTTCGAAGGTGATATCGACCCGGACCTCGAGCGCTGTGTTTTCCTGGACCGGGAATCCTTGCCACCGCATCTGGAGTACATTGCCCTGCTCGCCGATCAGCACACGTCCCATGTCACTGTTCAGAACAACCCGGCGGCCGCGAGTGTCGCGCAACTCCAAGCTCCATAGCAATTCGCCTTTTGAAAGGACTTGCATCCCATCGACAGTTGCGCCGACGAGGCGTGCACCGCTCTCGCGGCAATGCATGCGCAACGCAAGCTTTCCGGACCGGGCTTCCGTCAAGTTTCCGCTCTTTCTCAACTCCAGCGCTGATGCAAATGTCAGCGAAACCAAGTATGCGAGTGCTGCAAGAGTCCTTATCATAGGTGCATGATCTCCACGGCAAACGGATGGAATTGTGATATTACGCACTCACATTTTGAATTTCGTTTTGAGGGCCGAGGCAGGCCTCGGCCAAGCAAAAGCTCAAGCAGGCTTGAGCACTCCAAAGAGCCTGCGGCTCAGTTCAGGACACCGATGCAGAGCATCTTTGGAGGGCGCAGGCCAGCCTGCGCTTTCCTGCGT
>JAGLDW010001058.1 GCA_023145395.1 Lentisphaeria bacterium
ATTTCCCACATCCGGCTCTTCGGTTCAACTCACCATTCATGTGACGTGTAGAAGCTGTGCACGATTCTCGGTTTCGGTAGCGGGTAGTGACGGAGGTAGTCCGCGAACCGCTCCCAGTTCATCTTGCGTTTCTGGCTGCGCCGGTTGAGCCATTTCTTCACCATGCGGAGCGTGGCGTGGTAGTATCGCACCAGACTGGCGTAATTTTCACTGACGCCATAGTACTGGAAATGACCACGCAACTTGGCCGCCAAGGTCTTCCACCAGCATTTGGTGGCAACCTGGTTGCGAACCGCTTTAAGCCAAGCGTTCATAGCTTTGCATTTGACCGCGAATTTCTTCCGACTTGTTTTGCGGCCGACCTTGAAGTTGCCCTTCCGAGATACAGCGCAGTAGTGCGTGATGCCGAGGAAGTCGAACGTGTTGGCGCGACGGGTCTGTGTCGCTGCGTTGTGCCGTTCAAAGCGGCCGAAACTGAAGTTTCGGGTCTTGGTCGGGTGGAGTTCCAGACCATACTTGCCAAAACGGTTGTGCAGGGCGCGTTCGATGCGCCTGGCGTCGTCCACGTAGCGTACCACGCAGATGAAGTCATCGGCGTACCGAACCAGAGCACAAAAGCCGCGTACATGGCGCTTGACCGTGGTCTCGAACCATGTGTCCAACACGTGGTGCAGGAAGATATTGGCCAGCATCGGGCTGAGGATCGAGCCTTGCGGCGTCCCCGAGTCCGACCGCACCAGTAACCCCTCATCAACGTAGCCGGCAGTGAGGAACTTCTCGATCAGGAACAGCAGCGAGCTGTCCCCGATGCGACCCCGCAGAAACGACAGCAGCCGCTCATGCGAGACATTGTCAAAAAAGCCCTTAATGTCCGCTTCGACGAGATGGTTCACCGGCTGGCCGTGAATCAGATCGTGCACCTGCTTCAGCGCCTGGTGGCAGTTGCGCCCCGGACGGAAGCCATACGAACAGTCCAGAAAGTCCTCTTCGTAGATGCTACCGAGAATGGTCGTGAGACCACGCTCAACGATCTTGTTCTCCAACGCCGAAATCCCGAGCGGACGCTTCTGTGTCGCGCTCTTGGGGATGTAAACGCGACGGGCGGGCAACGGCGTATACGTCTTGCGCTTCAGCCGTGTAACCAACCGCGTCAGGTTGCCATCCAGATTTTGGCCGTAGTCTTCCCAGCTTACCTTGTCAATGCCCACAGCCTTATTCCTGTTCAGGCTGTGATAGCATTCCCGCAAAAACTCGGCGTCCAGAAGATGAGCCAGGCTCGTAAACTGGAACTGCCGGTCCCGGCAGGCATGTCCGGATATGAGAGTGAGGATTCGCCGTGTTTTACCCATCTCAGTGTCTGGCATGGCAAACCTCCGCTCTCAGCGTCAGACCGCCGACCCCTTCGAGTGCCCCGAAGACTCGGGAACCAACGGGCATTGCCCCGCCTACACCTCTACTATGAGTCGGTCCGACTACCGAAACGCCATACCGCCGCGTCACCTCTTCGGATCCTTGGCGGCTTCCGGATGCGCTCCGGTTCTCCCAAGTTCCAACACAGACCGTTCGTTTACCCGCCACGGACTCAGACCCCGACACGCCGGACACAGTCTCACCTTGAGCGACTGCTCCGATATTGGCTTCCAGGAAATGAAACCCTTGGCCCAATGCGATATGAAAAATTACGGGGCTCGATACCTTCACTTGCGT
>JAGLDW010001059.1 GCA_023145395.1 Lentisphaeria bacterium
GGATATGGGCGAAGGCGCTTTCCGCGTTCTTCACCTCGGCATGGAGGGCTTCGAGGGCGGTCTTGAGCTGTTTGGTGGCGCGGTCTGCGGTCTGGCGTTTTCCAGCTTCCCTGGCCTTTTCCGCAAGGGCTTTTTCGTGGCGGCGCACGGCCTTGTCGATCTGCTTGAGGCATGCATGCAGGTCGCCAAAGAATGGTGTGAACTTGGCGCGCAGTTCATGCTGGGCGCGATTCAGTTTCGTGATCGTTTCTGCTGCATGCACCCTCACCCCCAACCCCTCTCCCAGAGGTAGATGGGAGTTCTTTTGTCGATAGCTTTGATAGGCTTTCTTCAGCGGGGCGAGGTCGTCCCAAGTTTGCACCAGACTGGCGACGGCGGCCTTCCCCGCCTGGTCATTTTCTTTTCCCAGCACTTCGAGAATTTGTCCGGAAACCGACTCTGCCTGAGTCTTGTTCTCGGCGAGGCGTTCCATGCCGGAGGCGAAGTAGCGGTCGCTGAGGGCGAGAAACTCGTCGCGGCGACCTTTGTGCAGCCGGCTGATCATGGCGATGTTCTGAATCTGTTCCGCGGAGAACTCGCGGTGAGCCCGGTCAATTTGAGTGAAAATATTGCGGGCATCGATAAAGAGGATGGGACGGAAGGGAAGCGCCAGATCTTCTTTTTCTTCGTGATCGCACTCAAAACCCTCACCCCCGGCCCCTCTCCCAGAGGTAGAGGGGAGAATTGCCTCGCTCCTTCTCCCGATGGGAGAGGGTTGGGGTGAGGGTGTCGAGGCTGGCCTCGACTTGTCGAAGAACCAGAGGGTGGCGGGAAGGGTGACGGTGTAGAACATGTTCGACGGTAGGGTGAGCATGCCGTAGATGAGGTTGCTCTCGATGAGCATCTGGCGGATGTCGGCCTCCGAGTGGCGGGCGTCCGAAGCGGAGTTGGCCATGACGAGGGCGGCGCGTCCCCCCGAGGCGTCGTCCCGCGCGTCCTTGAGCGAGGTGGCGAAGAGATTGATCCAGAGATAATTGGCGTTGGGAACGGTTTCCTTGCCCTGCTCGGATTTCTTGGCCTTGGTCTTCTTGCGGGGGATGCCGTAGGTGTTGAAGCGGGGGTCTTTCTCGACGGCGGAGAGCGAGACGTCATCGACGTTGAAGGGAGGATTGGCGAGGACGTAGTCGAACTTGCCGAAGGAATCGAACTCGTCGGTGTAGTAGGTGATGGCTGGCGCGATCTTGCCGCGCAGGCCGTTCACCGCGATGTTCATGCGGGCGAGCTTGACGGTCTCGCCCTGCTTTTCCTGTCCGTAGACAAAGACGCTGGTGTCCTTGCCCTGCGCTTCCAGCTCCTTGCGATGTTCCTGGATAAAGTCGGCGGACTGGACGAACATGCCGCCCGAGCCGCAGGCGGGATCGAAGACCGTGCCGCCATGGGGCTCGATGATCTCGACCATCAGGCGAACCACGGAGCGCGGGGTGAAGAACTCGCCCCCCCCCTGGCCTTCGGAAAGGGCGAACTTGCCGAGGAAGTATTCGTAAATCTGGCCGAAGATATCGCCGGTGGCGTCGTCCGGGATATTGTCGAACTGGCGGAGTAGGTCGAATGGAAGGTCTTTCGTCTCCGGCGTGCGGGTGAGCCGGTAGTACTCGTCCTTCGGCAGGCTGCCTTCAAGCTCTGGCTTGTACTTTTCGATGGACTCCATCGCCGCTTCAATGGCTTTGGCGATGTCCTGATCCTCCGGGAGATTCAGGAGGTAGCTGTAACGGGCGTGCTCCGGCAGGTAGAAGCCGCACTTGGCGACCGCGATTTCGTGAAGCGTTTTTTCGCGCCGTCCGCCCTTCAGCTTCTCAAACTCCGCCCCGATGGCCTCCTCGTAGCGGCGGTAGTTGATGTCAGCGAATTTGAGGAAGATCAGACCGAGGACAGGTGCGCCATACTCCGTTGCCTTGAGGTCGGAGTTGGCGCGGAGATTGTCGGCGGCCGACCAGAGGTCATCTTCGAGCTGTTTAAGTTGTTCGCGATTCATCTAGTTCCTTTTGTCCCTATCGATTCGGCATGGCTTTCCTTGCCCAACACAACGGTGTGCGGTCGGCAAAGACGGCCAAGGCAGTTGCGGGGCAGATGCATGGCAATCTCCTTGCTCGGAGTTCAATACGAGAGGCAACATGCACCTTATTCCCTCCGGCGCATCGATTCAATGCCGCGATACCACGCGAAAACACGCGTTGCGGTGCTACTTGTGTCTTCGTGGTGAAGCGATTCCGAATGCGAGCCGCGAGCGTCGAAAGGATTGGGACATGATTAAGACCATCGCCATTGTCGGGGCGGGCAACGGAGGCAAGACTGCGGCTGCGGATCTATCGCTGCGGGGCAAACGGGTGCGTCTGTTCGAATTTGCGGAGTTCGCGGGAGCGCTGGACGCGCTGCGCGAAACACCCGAGCTTACGCTCCATGGTGCCCTGGAGGGGACAGCCAGGCTGGAGTTGGCAACCACGGACCTTGCCGACGCAGTGGATGGCGCGGACGCGGTGATGCTGTGCACGCAGGCACCCGCCCACGAACGCGCCGCCAGGGAGTTGGCGCCGCTGCTCAAGCCCGGCCAGTTGCTGATCTTCAACCCCGGGTCGACCGGTGGATCGCTACAAGACGCAGCCGGATCCGGTCACCTCCGTGCAGCAGCACTACGCGGAAAGCACCGACTACTTCGAGTGCTATGGCCAGGGATCTGGCTTCGTCACTTTCCGGTCCCCCGACACCTTGGACCACAGATATCTGCACGAGGATGCTGGGATGGGGCTTGTGCTCTACTGCAAGCTTGGCGAGCAGCTTGATGTGCCCACGCCCACGAGTCGGGCCGTGGTCGGGATGGCGACGGCGATCACGGGAGTCGACTACTTCGCCCAGCCCACGCGGACTCCGCAAACGCTCGGACTTGGCGGAATGGATCCAGGCCGGATCAACGCATTCCTCGAGAGCGGGGAATAACCAGGACAATATTCTCTGTGGTGAAATCTTCGTTTCTCTTGATGTCGTTGTGAGCTTCGAGTTTTCCAGTTCGGTTCCGAGTGGAGTGGATTTGCGATGAAATTGGATGGAGAGAAAACGTGTGGCGTCACGGGTGTTCTGGCGGTGGATGCCGGTTTGAGGATGGGTCTCGCGTATTTCGGGGTTGACGGACGACTGACTTGGTATCGTTCTCAACATGCTGCAAACCGGTCGGTTCTGCGGCGTGTGGCGCACACTGTTCTGGGCGAGTTGCCCGAGGGCGTTGTCTTCGCGATCGAGGGTGGTGGGCCTCCTGCCGAGGTGTGGCTGGCGGAGGCTCGGCGGCGGCGGATCCGGACCATGCAACTGCCTGCGGAACAATGGCGCGCCGATCTGCTGCTGCCGCGTGAACAGCGCACTGGCGCGGGGGCGAAGAAGGTGGCTGTGCGCTCCTCATCAGTGGCTCGGGACCTCCGGGACCGAGGGTGATTTCCGCATACTCGCGGTCCGGGACGTCCCGCACCACCATGGGCGGTCTACGTCAGTGGCAGGGAACTCAGGCGTTGTCGAGCCAGGTGCGGACGGCCGTGGCGAGTTCGACTAGATTCTCCGGGAGGGTGTCGGCGAGCTTGGTGGTGGTGGCGAAGCAGGCGAGTGCGTCGTTCCGACCGTGCGTGCCGCCGACGCGGGAGGTGTCGAGGCTGACGGACATGGGAGGCCAGCCCCAGAACAGTTCGCAGGGATCGAAGCCGATCTTGCTGTGGATGTCGACGTGGCGGGCGTAGTCCGGCGCTTCGCGCGGATCGTCCCACCATGGATAGGCGAACCAGTTGCCGGGCGCTGCTGTCAGGATGAGTTCTCCCTCCCGTGGGTGTCCGTGGGCGGCACGCGGTTCGATGCGGTCCACGCCTTCCATCGTCTCCAGGCATTGGCGTACTTTGCCGATGTCGTCGGGATTGGGCACAAAGACGTGGGCCACTTGATGATCTACCATGGCGAAGGCGCGGCTTGCGTAAAGGTCGGGGTAGGTCATGCCTCGTATGCGTCGGACTTCGAGCAGACCGTCTCGCCGCAGGACTTGGTTGGGGTGTGCCACCTGCGTGGCGGGGGTGATTGCGTAGTCGCCCCAGACGAGCAGTTCGCGGCCTGCGGAGTCCGCGGCTTTTGCGAGGCGTGTCAGGCAGTCGCCAAGAATTTCCATCTCGTCCGGCAGGTGCTTGGTGTCGGTGGGACCGTGTCTCTGGAGCACGTAGTCCAAATGCGGCAGGTAGGTGAGCAGAACATCCGGACAGCGTTCCGGTTGGTCGAGGAGCGTTTCGGTCGCCGCCGTGATCCAGAGCGAGGCCTTGGCGGAGGCGAGAGGCCCCCAATAGTGCCGCAGATTGAAGGCGCCGACGTTGCGCGTCAGTTCTTCCTCCAGCTCGCGGGGCAGGGCGTAGCACGCCTGGATCATGCCACCGTGATGCTTGTGCACGGGTGCCGGCGAGAACACCAGATCCGCTTCCTCGCCTAGGATCTGCTGCCAGAACAGGACGCCGACGGTTCCTCCGCGTTCGCGGAAGCGCGTCCAGACACGGCACCCTTGCACCAGGCGGGCCGACTGGTTCCAGAACTCGGTGCGGCGTGCGTCGCGGTCGAAGAAACCATTGCAGACCATGCCGTGGTCGGCTGGGGCGCTGGCGGTGCGGAAGGTGGCTTGGGCGGTGCAGGTGACAGCGGGGAATGGTGGACGGAGGGCATGGAACGAGAGGCCCGTGCCCGCGAGTGCGTCGACATGTGCGTTCGCCAAATCGGCGCCGAGGCCGGCCACCTGGACGATCAGCAGCTTTTTGTGCGACATGGTGCCAGCTCCGAATGGTGCTAAGACAGAAATGGAAAGTGGGTTTGAGGCCCCCAGCGGCCTTGTGC
>JAGLDW010000106.1 GCA_023145395.1 Lentisphaeria bacterium
CAGGTGGTGTTCGTATAGAGACGGATCGGTTTCGGAGAGATCGCACACCCCTTGGATCAACTCCTTGCATACTGCGGGAAATAGAATCAACCGTTTCGGTTTGGCGAAATGGAGCCAGTACCGAGGGTGGGCATGGAACTTGAACGTGACCTGGAGAGTCGTCCTGTCCGAGCGGTATGCATGCCCCGTCATCGGCGGAATCAGCAAACCGCTCCAGGGCTCGCTGCGAAGCGGCGGACAACCGTCGATGAAAACGGTGGTGTGCCCTTCGGGGAAGATGTCGAGTTGGTAGAATGGGTGGACGTGCAGGTCCGGCCGGGATCTGTGCCGAGAGTTGGCGCCAGTCCGGTAATCCTCTTGACAGTAGTGAAAATCGACGATGTCCGAGACCATGGGGACGATGGTGTTCATATTCGCTTTCCCACAAAGCACCTCGACAGGAAGACCAAATATCGGATCGGGGTAAAAGTATCACGTATTTTGACAAAGATCTCGCTATTGTGATCAACTATCGTGTCTGCATTGGGTCGTATCGTGTCAACAATCTATCTGCCTTCGGGAGCGAGTCACCATGAATCTGTCACTGACATCCAGCATGCGCCTTCTTGACGACACTCAGTTGGAGCGCATTCTCGGGAAAGCGCTACAGGTTCTCAGCCGGGCAGTTTTCCGCGTGCAGGCCACCGACGAGTTCGCCGATCTTCTGCGCGCCTACGGCTGTCAACTGGACGGCGAGTCGGTGCGCTTCCCCTCAGCAGTCATCGACAAGGTGATGGCGCGTTGCGAAGCAGAGAGAAAGCAGGCGGCGGCAGTGGCGCCCGTCCCCTCCCCTACCCCCGCCGGTCCTCCGAACGTGTCCGTGTTCACGCACGGTCAGGCGCTGCACATCTGCGATCCGGAAACCAACCAATTGCGTTCGGCGACCGAGGCGGACCTGGCAAGCTGGTGTCACGTGGTCGAGGCCATGGGCATCACGAACCGTTCCCATCCCACCTTCATCCCGACGGACGTGCCCATGGCCGCTGCCGACCTTCACGCCTTCGCCACCATACTGCTGAACAGCCAGCGAGCACACACGGTCTCGGTCTACGGGCCTGACATGCTTCCCTTCTTCATCGAAGCCTCCAAGATTGCCAAGGGATCGCTGGAGGCCGTCAAGCAAAGTCCATCCTTCGTCGCGAAGGCCTGGGTCACATCGCCGTTCATGCTGGACCGCGACAATATCGAGATCGGCATGGATGCACGGCGTCTGCTGGGCATTCCATTGACCTTCGGCCACATGCCCGTGGCTGGCGCGTCCACCCCGATCACAGTCGCCGGGGCACTGGTGCTGAACACGGCCGAATCCCTGGCTCTAAGCGCCATGCGGCTGGCCGTGGACGACTTGCCACAGCAAATCACCGGAACGCAGGCCATCATGGATATGAAGCACGGCTTTCCCCGGCAGATCGGGCCGGATCTGTTCCTGCACCGGCTGGCGGGCCATGAGATGAACGACTACGTATACAAGGGACGACAAATGCCGAAAACCACCTGGAATTGGTGCGGTGCCGGCGCAGCCACGGTTTCCATGCAATCCATGTGCGAGAAAGCACTTGGCTTCGGCATGGCCATAGCGGGTGGCGCGACATCGTTCGGGGTCGGCTCCCTCGCATTCAGCGATGTGGGCAGTCCCGTTCAACTGATTCTCGACTGCGACCTGGCCGACTTCGCGAGAGACATGTATCGTGACGTGAACATGGACGATGCGCACATTGGCATGGACACCATCGAAGAGACGATCCCCAAAGGTGGCAAGTTTCTTGAGACCATGGAGACGGCGGAGTTCTTCCGCGAGGAATGCTGGTTGCCCTCGCTGCTCGACTACCGGGCGTTCATGGCCTGGGCCAACAACCCCGTGGACATGATCGCCCAAGCCACCGAAACTGTGCGTGGACTCTACGAAACAGCCGAAAACCAATGCCCCCTGTCCGAAGACCAGAAGAGCCAGCTGCGTCAAGTGATGAAGGACGCGGATGCGGTCGCGGAAGGCGATTGACATGAAAGCGAGGAAAGATGAAAGCTGCTTTGAGAAAATGTGTTTCCGGCGTCGGTCTACTCAGTGGCCTGCTCTGTCTTGCCTGTTGCGGTTGTGCCACCAGGGCGATCAGCCATGATGGGGGCGGCGAGAGTGCCGCCGTCGTCCTAGTTGCCCGCGGTAGGTCTTTCGCCAGGATTGTGGTCCCGCATGATGCATCCGAGACCGTGCGTGATGCTGCGGCATTGCTCTCGGACTGCGTGTTCAGGAGTACGGGGGCAAAGCTCGAGGTCGAGACGGAACCCGTGTCAGAGTCCGAGGTCATCTCACTTCATTGTGGGCATACGACGTACGTCAAAGGATTGGACTTGGCTCTCCACACACTGGATGCGGATGGCTTTGTCATCGCCTTCCCCGACACCCGGAACATCGTCATCGCCGGGCCCGCACAGTATGGGACGGAGTTCGGTGTGTACGAGTTCCTGGAACGCCACGTGGGAGTGCGTTGGCTGTTTCCGGGTGAGCTGGGAGAGTTCCTGCCAATGCGCCAGGCACTGGTGATCCCTATGGTCGAAATGCGACAGGAGCCTGCCTACCACTCGCGGCTGCTTGGTGGTCCGGGGTGGTGGCAGGGATTCAGGACCCACGAGAAGAATGAGAAGTCCCTTTGGGCGCGACGCAACCGAATGCAGACCCGCATGCGTTACCACCACAATCTCTTTCGTCTGTTTCCGCCGGAAAACTACACAAAAAGCCATCCGGAGTTCTTTCCGATTGTTGGAGGAAAACGCTATCTCCCCACAGGTAGCAAAGAGGATCAGAGTGGCTGGCAGCCCTGCTTCACTGAGCCGGGCACGACAAGCGAGGCCATCAGGAATATCTGTGCCTATTTCAAAGCGCACCCGGACGAGGTCTCCTATTCGCTGGGCTTGAACGACGGCAGAGGAGGACCTTTCAGCGGACACTGCGAATGCGAACGATGCCTCAAGGCTGTCGGCACTACATCGATCAATTTTGTGGGTC
>JAGLDW010001060.1 GCA_023145395.1 Lentisphaeria bacterium
GTGCCGTTGGAGCCAACGATCAAGTCTCCGTCAGAGCGTCGTGCCCCCCTCCTTCCCCCTCGCCGCTGCGGCGAGGGGGAAGGAGGGATGCGCAAAGAAGCGCCAACGTGATCTTGTTCACCAACGACACAAGGTCGTTGGGGTCCTAATCTAACGCCATGCGTCCCCCGTTCTTTCAGCTTGGGGTCCTAATCTAACGCCATTCGTCCCCCGTTCTTTCAGCTTGCAGCGAAGTGGCGTCTCAAAACACGCGTCAGCGGCCAGCCCAGCAGAACGAGAAGGCCCATTATGGGGCACCCGCACAGGAACAGCAGGGAAGACTGCCAGGGGATCAGGCATTCGATGAAGGCGCCGACGGTGGGCTGCACCACATCCGGCCCGACTTCGCGGCGCCAGAGTGCTCGCGCGGACCGCCAGCACTGTTGCTGCGCGACCACGAAGAGGGTGATGGCGCAGAGGGGGGACCAGAGCGAGCCTAGGATCTCCCAGCGCAGTTCCGCTACGATCCAGGCGAGGACGGACAGCCAGCCCAGCAGCATGATCAGGGGGGGGGCGAGCGCGACCCAGCCCGGGCGGTGCACCTCGTTCTCGCGTCGTGCGATCCAGGTGACGAAACCGATGTAGACGGTCAGGAAGAGCGCGCCGAGAACGGTGCGGAGGGGAGTGTCGCTGTGACGCGTATGCGCAAGCCCCCCCATGAGCATGCTGAACCCCCGGCAGAAGCCCATGACCACGCACGCCGCGCCAGCGAGGTGCTTGACGGCGAAGTTGTAGATGACGACAAGCGCGCAGAGAATGAGAGCGCAGAAGACGGTTGCTTCGTCGCCGCTGCCAGAAAGAAGAACTGCCACGATCATTGCGGTGACGGCTGCGGCCCATGCGGCGGGACGGCGGATTCGTCCGCTAGGGAGCGGGCGTTCCGGCCGTGTTTCCGCGTCCTGAGGCTGGTCGTGCAGGTCGTTGAGGATCAATCCGGCGATGTAGAGCAGGACGGCGGCGGCAGGCAGGAACAGGATGGCGTCGACGACACGGGCGAACAAATGTCCTTCGGAGAAGTTGAGCCTGGAGGCCAGCGCCATCCCCACAAGCACATCGCCGGGTACGGTGAACAGATTCGGGACGCGGATCAATTTCAGCCAGGCGTGCGTCCGTCCGTGGGTGCGGGGAGGCGGGGAATTGGTCTCTTCCGTATCCATCTGCATCGTCACGAGTTCCTGCGCTCGCCTGCTGTCCCCCAGAGCGCCTCGCGCGTGTCGCGTGGTTCGAGGTCGAACTTCGGACATTGGCCCAGAAAGAGGCAGGGGTTGTCGTAGAAGATGGTTTCGACCGTGTGGTCGTCGTGACCCCGGCGTCGCATCTCGAAGATGGCTTGGTGGAGAGTGCCGGGGTCGGAGGGCCCCCAGTCTCCGGAGGCATCGACCATCATATGGTCTCCTCCGTAGAATTCGAGCGCGTCCAC
>JAGLDW010001061.1 GCA_023145395.1 Lentisphaeria bacterium
TCGCGGATCAAGCCGATGGTGTGTTCCTCCGCATGGTCGAAGGCGACGCGTTCGGGATCCACGTCCCCCCGTGCTTTGAGCGCGTCGAGCATCATGCGCGTGCCCTTGAGCTTGTCGTTCAGATGGGGTGTGTGGATCCAGATCAACTGGTTGTAGCGGACGGCCAGGTCAACCTGCTCCTCGAAGATGGTCATCTCGTTGCGGGTGTTGAGGTTGAGACCGATTTCTCCGATGCCGAGAACGTTGGGGCGGCCGAGGAATTCGGGAAGGAAGGAGACGACCTCTCGAGCCAGTCCGATGTTCTCCGCCTCCTTGGGATTCATGCAGACGTAGGCGTAGTGTTTGATCAGGTATTGTGCGGCCCGTTTGGGTTCAAAACTTGTGATGTGGTGAAAATAGTCGTAGAACGCTTCTGCACTGGTGCGGTCGTAGCCGGCCCAGAAGGCTGGTTCGCAACAGGCGACTGTATGCATCTGCGCCATGCGCTCGTAGTCGGCTGTGGTACGTGCAATCATATGGATGTGCGGCTCGATCACTCGCATTCTGAAGTCTCCCGCTCTACAGTGGCGCAGGCAAGCAGTGGGGTGGTATGGGCATCGGTTGTAATAAAGCTCCTGAGCCTGCGTTTTCCATACGGACGGACGCGGGTGTGCGAGTTCGAAAGAAGCGTCTGGACAAGGCAAGCCATTTTGAGCAAAGTCAGCACCAAATTGGTGACCAGGGACCTGGCGAGCGGGTCGGAGAATGGCCGCAGGAGGTACGATACTCCACCGCCATCTTCCGCAGCGTCTCCGGACGACATGGCGGAGCTTGAGAAGATTGGCGACGGGCGCTACCGGTATCTGAAGGACCTTGGGAGCGGTGGCACCGCCAAGGTGGTTCTGGCCCGCGACACGGTGCTGGACCGCGATGTGGCAGTGAAGTTCCTCTCTGCCTCCGACGACCAGGACGGGCGCGATACTCTGACGCGTTTCCTGCGCGAAGCCTCCGTGACCGCCGGCCTCGGTCATCCCGGCATCGTCCCGGTTCATGACATCGGCACGGTAAGCGGTTCCCGCTACTTCCTGGTGATGAAAGTGGTTGAGGGAGCCAGTCTGGATGAAGTGCGCCGGGAGACGATGGAGTCGAAGATGTCGCCGATGGCCAAGATGCGGCACTTGTGCAGCCTTTCTGTGCACGTGTGCGAGGCTGTTGGGTATGCCCATTTCCGCGGCATCATGCATCTGGACCTGAAGCCGTTGAACGTCATGGTGGGGGAGTTTGGCGAGGTGATGGTTCTGGACTGGGGATCGGCCCAGCGCATCCATCGCCGCTCAAGCGAGGTTAGTCCACCTCCTCTGTCTGGCACCTCGGGGTACATGTCGCCCGAGCAGCGGACTGGGGCGCGCGAGGAGATCTGTCCCGCCTCTGATGTGTACAGTCTAGGTGCCGTTCTATGCGAGTTGCTTACCGGCAAGGCGCCGAGCGGCCCCGCATTTCAGCGCATGGTGGAGCGGCCCGGCCTGAAACGGCGCGCCCAGTTCATCCGACAGCAAGCCGGTGCCAATTGTGGCTGGCGGGTGCCGAAGGAGCTGGCCGCGATTTGCGCGAAAGCACTTAGTCCTGCCAAGATAGATCGCTATTTGACGGCGCGGGAGATGGCCGACGACCTGCAGGCCTATCTCGAGTATGGCACGGTGTCGGCAATACGGGTCGGATGGGTCAGGCGGGCTCGGAAGTTGACCAAACGCAATCCGCTGGCGAACGCCGCTTTTCTTTGCATGATTACCGTCTGCATGATTCTGGTCGGTGGATTCGGCGTGTCCTATGCCTCGAATCTTGAGTATCGGCGCGCCATTACCGCACAAGTGGCGGATGAGCGCTTGATCTACTATCAGGCGACTTGCCGCACGGAATGGATCGAGAGACAGAAGCGGGAGAAGGGGAACGGCCCGGAGGCGGAACGTGAGGCGCAGCGACTGAAGGTAATCCGCTTCCTGGCGGCGCAGAGACTGCGCAACAGCCTTGAGGCCATGCTTGCCATCGGTGAGGCGGGCAAGTCCCCACAGGACTTGCACGAGTTTCGGCGCATCTGGATGGAAGAGATGATCCTGGCCATTGATCTGGGCGACTGGCAGTATGCCGCCCGGGGATTTTCGCGAATGCAGAAGCATCGTGGCGACCTTCCAAGATGGGCCTGGCAGGAGGACGAGTTCCTGCGGGTCGAGGCGCTGCATACACTTCTCAGGGAATCGGCGGCGCACGAACCCTCATCGTGAAGTGCCTAGCCGCATGGCCGCGTCGGCTGGCATCCCCCAACCAGACTTCGTTTCGCTATAGCGTCCGTGAAGTGTCCACCTAGCAGAGCCCAGGAGAGTTGATCATGTCCGAGATTGTTACGTACCAATGTTCAGTGCCCGTGCGCCACGATGTGGATGTGTTTGTCGCGGGCGGTGGTCCGGCCGGCGTCGCGGCGGCGCTGGTCGCCGCGCGCGAAGGACGGAGTGTGTTCCTGGCGGAAGGCCACTCCTGCTTTGGTGGCATGGCGACGGCGGCCTTGGTGCCGGTCTTCATGATTTTCTCCGACGGAGAGAACTTTCTGGCTGACGGCATCGGACGGGAAGTTTTGGACGGTCTGAGCGCGGAGAA